>DASYFZ010000731.1:0-4968 GCA_036000295.1 Solirubrobacteraceae bacterium | reverse complement strand
CGCTCGCGGTTCTGAAGCTGTGACTTCTCGTCCTGCATCGAGACGACGATTCCCGAAGGCTTGTGCGTGATCCGGACCGCGGAGTCGGTCGTGTTGACCGACTGGCCACCGGGGCCGGAGCTTCGGTACACGTCGATCTGCAGGTCGTTGGGGTCGACCTCGACCTCAACCTCCTCGGCCTCGGGCAGCACCGCCACGGTCGCGGTGGACGTGTGGATCCGCCCCTGGGACTCGGTCTCGGGGATCCGCTGGACGCGGTGCGTGCCGCCCTCGAACTTGAACACCGAGTAGGCGCCGTCCCCCTTGACGCCGAACGTGTACGTGCCGTCGCCGGTCGACAGCGGCTCGACGCTGAAGCCGCGGCGCTCGGCGTAGCGGGTGAGCATCCGGTACAGGTCCCCGGCCCACAGGCCGGCCTCGTCGCCGCCCGCGCCCGGGCGGATCTCGACGATCACGTTCTTGTCGTCGTTGGGGTCGCGCTCGACCATCGCGAGGCGGATCTCCTCCTCGAGCGCGTCGATGCGCTCGCGCGAGGACTCCAACAGCGCCCGCAGCTCGGGGTCGTCGCCGTCCTCGGCGAGCAGCTCGCGCGCACCCTCGAGGTCGTCGACGACGCGTCGATACTCGGTGGCCAGCTTGGCGGCCGGCTCGAGCTCGCGGTACGTCCGGCTGGTGGCCGTGAAGCGCTCACGGTCGCCGATCACCGCGGGATCGGAGAGCTCTGTCTGCAGCTCGTCGAAACGGGCCTCGATCTGGCCGATCAGGTCGTCGATCATGCTTTCGAGTGTAGGCCGGATCAGCCTGACGCCTGCAGCTTCTAAGCCACGACTTCGACGCCCAGCAGATCCTCGGCCGACACCTGGCCGGGGTTCTGAACCTCGGGGATCGAAGACATCGCAGCGATCGCGACCGCGAGTTGGTCTAGCGAAGGCTCGCGCGTGGTCAGGCGCTGCAGCTGCAGCCCCGGGTACATGATCCACTGCACCCAGCGGCGCCGGCGGTTGCGGCCGGCCCACTTGATCACCTCGAACGACAGGCCGGCGATCACAGGCACGCCGAGGATCCGCGTGAGCACAAGGATCCACCAGGCGGGCAGCCCGATCGGAGCGAACACGAAGATCGCCATGATCATCACGATCAGCAAAAAGCTCGTGCCACAACGCGGGTGCAGCCGCGAGTACAGGGCGGCGCGCTCGGGGACGAGCTCGTCCTCTGCCTCAAAGCACGAGATCGTCTTGTGCTCGGCGCCGTGGTACTCGAACACCCGGCGCAGGTCGGGCAAACGCGAAAGCAGCCACAGGTAGCCGAGGAAGATCGACGTCCGCACCACTCCCTCCACCACCCAGAACAGCACCGAGGAGTTGAGCTGGTGTCGGATCAGGCTCGTCAGGCCGACCGGCACAACGAAGAACAGCCCGATCGCGAACACGAGCGCGACCACAACCGTCCCGGCCCAGGCGCCGCTCGAAATCTCCTGCTCCTCCTCGGGGAGCTGGGCGTTGGCGGAGATGCCAAGCGCGCGCAGGCCGATCGCCAGCGACTCTGCGAGCGCGACGACGCCGCGGATCACCGGCAGGCGGTAGACACGGTGGCGCTTGCTCCACGAGACGAGCGGGAACGACTGCACCGAGATCGGGCCAAGGCCCGCGGCGTCGTCTTCGTCGACAGGCTTGCGCACCGCAACGGCCCAGGTCGTGATGCCGCGCATCATCACGCCCTCGAGCACGGCCTGACCGCCCACGGGGGCATCGCGCGAGGCGGTAAGGCGTCCTTCCCCGCCCCGCATCATTTGCACCCTGGGCTAAGCGCCCGTGCTGGCGGTGGGGCGAGAAGCGCGGCGGCCCTTGGCCACGCGCCGCTGGAAGCGCTCAACGCGACCACCGGTGTCGACCAGCTTCTGCTTGCCCGTGTAGAACGGGTGGCAGGCGGAGCAGATCTCGACGTGGATCTCGTTCTGCGTCGAACGCGTCATGAACTCGTTGCCGCAGGTGCAGCGGACGTGAGCGTCTACGTATTCAGGATGAATGTCGGTCTTCATTGCACCCTTGAGTGTAGCGTCGCCCCCGCAGTCGCCGAGCACGTGACGCTGAGCTTGTTGTTGGCGCGGTAGTAGTCGTCGACGGCGTCAACGGGATCCGCCGTCACAGTGGCCGGGCCGGCGGTGCAAAGGGGGCCGAGGAAGCGCTCGCGGATCGTCGCGTGCGCCGCGAGGCTCGCCACCGAGTGCGACTTGACGACCGAGCCGTCGATGAACTGGACCTGGAACGGCCCCGACGCGGTGGCGCCGCGGTTGCGGATGACGGCGACGTACTCGTTGGCGTTCGGATTGCCGGGGACCGCCTCGACGCTGATCGTCTTGACCTGGAGGTCGGGACGCAGTTCGGGCTCATAGCAGCTGGGGCTGGTTCGAACCGTCGTGCCCAGCACCTTGTTGTGGTCGCCGATCCAGCGGAAGATCGCGCGCAGGCGGTAGGTGGCCGGCGCGTTGAGGTCGACGACCTGCTTGATCACGGTCCACACGTCGGCGGAGCGCTCACCCAGCGTCGGATCGCTCGGCGACACCCAGCGGTTGAGGTCGCCCCCACGCACGCGCGTGAATGGACGAGTGCTCGCGGTGCGGGAGTACAGCTGGAACTTGATCTCCAGCTTCGTCGTCCCGGTCAGCGGCCGCATCACCGCCGTGATCGACATCGCCCGCGACGGGGGATCGAGCGCGGTCACGCACATCGGCTTGCTCAGCTCTGAACGCGGCGGGGCGGCGCTGACCGCGGTTGCCGCGACCGCGCCGATCGCAAGGACGCACAAGGCCGTTAGAGCGATCCGCTTCATACCCTTTGAACACTCGTGTCACCCGGAAGTTTCCCGGGTTTGCAGGCTCAGGTGATCTGGTAAAGCGGGCCGTCGCCGCCCTCGGGCGGAGTCAGGCGACCGCCCTTGGCGGTGATCGCGCCGCACTGGACGCAGTTGGTGTAGTTGACGATCACGTCGACTGGCCCGGTCTCGGGCGCGTCGTCGGGGATCTCGTACACCCCCGCCGGGCACATCCATCGCCATGTCTCGGCGATCTCCCGGGGGACCTTCTTGTGCACGCGGATGTGGTTGGGCGCGTCGTCGCGGGTCGCGTTGCCCGAGATGTACACCGACCCCAGCTTGTCGAACGTGTACTTGCCGTCGGGCTTGGGGTAGCGCTCGTGCGTGTCGCCGACGAACATCGGCTCGGCGTCGTCGCGATGCCACGCCTGGCGGCCGGGCGGCACCTTCCCCTTGGACATGATCGACGGGCCTGCCAGCAGGCTCCCGACCAGGAAGCCCTTCTGGAACGCCTGGCGCGTGTTGCGGACCTGGTAGAGCTCCTTGCCGATCGACGAGTCGTCGACGGCCTGCTCGTAGGAGCCCAGCGGGTCACCGGACTTCAACGACTTGTAGATCGCCTCGGCGGCGAGCATCCCGGACTTGATGCAGTGGTGCACGCCCTTCAGCGCCGCCGTGTCGACCATGCCGCCGGCGTCGCCGACGAGCAGCGCGCCCGGCATCGTCAGCTTCGGCATCGACCAATAGCCGCCGCCGGGGAGGGCCTTCGCTCCCCAGGCCACGCGCTCTCCGCCTTCGAGGATGTCCTTGACGAGCGGGTGCTGCTTGAACGTCTGCAGCAGGTCGTGAGCCGAGGTCGTGGCGTCGCGGTAGTTGAGGTCGACGACGAAGCCGATCGACACGAGATCGTCGCCCGTCTTCTCGTCCTTCATCGGGTAGATCCACGTGCCGCCGAGCTGCCCGTACTTGGCCGCGACCTTCAGCGGCCACGGCTGCACGAACGTGTGGATCACGCGGTCAAGCGGCTTTTTGACCTTCCACACCTCCTTGACCCCGAGCTCCCAGACCTGGGGCTCGCGCCCTTCGCCAAGGTCGAACTCACGGATCGCGGCACCGGTCAGGTGGCCCCAGCAGCCTTCCGCGAGCACGGTCACCCTGGCCTTGATGTCGGTGCCGGGCTCGAAGTTGCCGAGCGGCTCGCCGTCCTTGCCGCGGCCCTTGTCTCCCGAACGCACGCCGACGACGACGCCGTCCTCGACGATCAACTGCGTTGCCGAGGTCTCGGTGAGCACGTAAGCGCCACCCTCCTCGGCCTGACGCTGCTGGTAGCGCGCGAGCGCCGCGACGGAGACGACCTCGTTGCCGTGGTTCTTGAAGTTCGGCACGAACGGGATCGGCACCTTGACCTTCGTCTTGGCGCTGGTGAGCAGGTAGACCGACTCCTTGGTCACCTCGCCGAACGCGAAGCGCTCCTTGCGCCAGTCCTCCCGGGTCATGTCGGGGAACAGCTCCTGCAGCGGGCCGGGGCGCATCACGGCGCCCGAGAGGTTGTGGCCACCGCACGTCTTGGCCTTCTCGATGACCGCCACCGGGACCTCGCCCAGCTTCTCCATCAGGTCGGGGTCGTCGGCCAACAGCTGCAGCAGGCGGTTGGCACAGGCCAGTCCGGCGGTGCCGCCGCCGACGATCGCCACCCCGACGTCGATCCGATCGTCCTCGGAGTCGAGCTCGCGCTTGATGAACTCCCCGGTCGAGTTGACCGGGGGCGGGAACTCGCTTGGTGCGACCGCGCCGTTGTGAGAGCTCATCGCCCGGTCAGCCCTTCTTGGCCTTGATCGCCTCGGTCAGCTTGGGCAGGATCTTGTTCAGATCGCCGACGATCCCGAGGTCTGAGAACTCGAAGATCGGGGCGTTGGCGTCCTTGTTGATCGCCACGATGTTCTCCGAGGACTGCATGCCGACCTTGTGCTGGATCGCGCCAGAGATGCCCGCCGCCAGGTACAGCTTCGGCGACACGGTCTTGCCGGTCTGGCCGATCTGCGCGGCGTAGGGGTACCAGCCGGCGTCGACGACCGCGCGGGTCGCGGCGACGGCGCTGTTGCCGCCGAACGCCTTGGCCAGCGCCTCGGCGAGCTCGAACCCTTCGGCCTTGCCCAG
>DASYFZ010000723.1:0-4442 GCA_036000295.1 Solirubrobacteraceae bacterium | reverse complement strand
AGGAGGAGAACAACGGATCGCAGCCAGGCAATCCCGACCTCGCTGCACAGGCACTGCTCGACACGCTCAACAAGGACGATCCGCCCTTCCGCCTCCTCCTCGGCAACGTCGCCTACGACGTCGCGGTCGACCGCTACGAAGCACGGTTAATGGAGTTCCGCGCCGGCGAGCAGATCGCGCGAGCCGCCGACGACCGCTAGGAACGGGAGGTCCGCGAAGGTGCCGCCGGCGGCGAACTGCGCATCGCGTTTGACCAGTTCGTCGGGTCTGATCGCCATGGCTGAGGCTACCGGCGTCGCCGGCTCAGGATCGCGCGATGTCGAGCCTCACTTCGCAGGTGTCGACCGCGACGCGCGTGCCGGGCGTCTCAGATGAATCCATCGCCTCGAGCACCTGTGCGCCCTCCGCCATGTCCTCGGCTGAATCGAAGTACTGCACCACAACCGCGGTGCCCTGGTCTGCGTCAGTCAGGACCTGCAGGCGGCTGACCGAAACGCCAGGCGGCGGGCCGCCCGACTCTTCGATTTGCGCCAACACCTGCTCGATGCGTTCAGCGTTCACGTCGGTGAACCTGACAACCCGTGCGTACATGGTCAACTCCCCGGTCGGTTGCGAAGACCATATCCGCGGGAGGGCAGCGTTTGGTAAGCGTTCCGGCAGTCGTGCCCGTCACGAGCTCGTAGAGTCATCGGGCGACGACGCGCAGATCGCCGCCGCCGACCCGGACCACGTCACCAGGGTGCAGCTGCCGGCCGCGCCGGAGCTCGGGCTCGCCGTTCACGCTGACCTCGCCCGCGGCGATCAGACTCTTTGCATCTGCGCCGCCCGAGACGACTCCGGCGAGCTTGAGCAATTGGCCAAGGCGGATCATGTCGCCGACGATCTGAATCGGCTGCTCCATCCCCGAAGTGTCCCAGGGTTCGTCGCAAGGACGGGCGGGCGCGAAGTGCTTGCCAATCGAGGGCGCCGCCAGGCCGGCCGATAGCCTCGAAGCCGTCATGTCCGTGTCCGTCGCCATCGGGCTGGTCCTCGCACTGCTGACCGCGTTCGGGTCGGTGGCCGGATTCCTCTACAAGTTCAAGGGCGCGCGCAGCGCGCCCGAGGTCGAGCTGCGCAGGCCGATTCACAGCACGGTCCTCCTGTTCCGATCGCCCGTCTACCTGCTCGGAATCGCAATCGGCCTGAGCTCGTGGGTCGTGCACGTCGGCGCGCTCGCATTGGCGCCCATCTCGCTCGCCCAGGCGACCGTCGCCGGCGGCCTGGTGCTGCTCACGGTGGCGGCCGACCAGCTGTTCGGGATCGAGGTCACGCGTCGAGAGTGGATCGGCGTAACACTGACCGCGGCCGGGCTTGCCGCGCTCGCCGCCACGCTCGAGGGCGACGCCCGCAGCGCCCATTCCCATTACGCGACCGGCACGCTGATTGTGTTTCTGCTCGCAGTCGCGGGCGGCGGTCTGCTCGCGGCCGCGCTGTTCTCGCGCCGGGCGAGCATCCTGGCGGTGTCGGCTGGGTTGTTGTGGGCGGCTTCGGACACGTCGATCAAGGCCCTCAGCTCGCACCTCGGCACGCTTGGCGTGGGCGTGCTCTGGCAGCCACTCGCGCTCGTCATCTTCCTCGCCTCGATGGCGGGGCTGTTGATCTCGGCCCGCAGCCTTCAGCTCGGCGACGCGGTCCCGATGATCCTGTTGACCAGTGCCGCCGCGAACCTGACCACGATCGCCAGCGGCCCGATCGTGTTCGGCGAGCCGTTACCCGACGGGCAGGTGGCGCTGATCGTGAGGCTGGTGGCGTTCGCGTTGGTCGTGATCGCCGCCTCGCTGACGCCGCCGCCGGTGCGCGAGCCGGTTGAGACTTAGAAGATCGCGCGCGACCACGAGCGCAGCGCCTGGGCATCGCGGGCACGGATGAAGACTCCGCCGATGCCGGTCACCTGGGGCATGGCGGCAACCACACCTGCAGCTAGTCAGCCCACCAATCGCGGCGGCCTTCGACGTCGTCACGAGGATTCTCGCCGAGGTTGGGCGCGCCGATGACGAGGATCTCGAGGCCCTCCGGGCCTGCTTCGTAGCCCCGCCACGCACCGGGTGGGACGCGAACGGCGTCCCATTGCTTGAGGTCGACGATCTCGTCGTCGACCTTCATCCGCCCACTGCCGCGTACGACGACGTACACCTCCTCCTGCTTCTTGTGCGTATGGCCGTACGGAAAGCGGTAGCCCGGCGGGATGCGCTGGTACGTCAGGCCGGATTCCTCGAGCTCGAGCGCCTTGGTCGCCGCGCGGAACTCCAGGTCCGGCGAGCCGTCGAAGTTGGAGCCGAGGTCCTCAAGATCCTCCTTGAGGTTCCTGAGCGTGAATGGCACGTCTCAATCCTATGGCACCTCCGGCGTGCTGCTGGCGGCGGCGCGTCGGGCAAGCCGCGCTCGCCCGACGCGCACCCGGCATCAGTTCGCGGCGACGCCGATCTTGTGCCCGTGAGCGTCGGCCAGAACGCCAAAGCTCACACCCGGCACATTCTGTGTGGGCTGAACGATCCTGCCGCCGAGCTCCTCAGCGCGGCTCAGGGTGGCAGCAACGTCTTCGACCTGAACAAAGAACAGGACCTCGTCCTCCGCGCCCTGGCGAGGACTGATCGCCACCGCGGTGCCACCCTGCACGCCGGTGTCCATGAAGGTGTATCCCGGGAACCCGCCCTCGGAGGCCACCTTCCAATCGAACAGCTGAGCAAAGAACTCGCGAGTCGCGTCGGGGTCCTCCGAACGGACCTCGGCATGGATCACTGGATGAGGCATCGCACCTTCCTTCGGTCTGCGGCGAGGACCCGGGTGGTCATCGCTCTCTCTGCCCTAGACGATCGAGCGACATCGAAGGGGACTGTCCCGAGGACTGTCAATGGTGCAGTTGACCGGCGATCAGATCAGCGTTCGGTGATCCGAGGCCGGTTGCCTCGTCGTACCCGGGCGTCGCCGTGCAGCACGAGACGTTGCCGAACACCGAGTTGGTCCCCGTGGTGATATCCAGGAAGGACGAAGGCGCGTGCTTGGCGATGTAGTAGAGCATCGGCGGGATGAACCCCGGCTTGGGCCACTTCTGTTGCTTGGCGACCTGGTCCCATAGCGCGATCGTCGCGGCTACCAGCGGCGTCGACGCGCTGGTCCCGCCGACGTAGGTGATCGTCTGCGCCGGGGTCGACGGGCATCCCTGTACGCCGGAGGAGCAGATGATCGTGTAGCCGGGCGCCGGGTCGGCGAACGCGGCCACGTCAGGCAGCGGCCGATTAGAGCTCTGCGAGGCGGTCTGCCACCACGGGCGCTTCTCCGTCGTACTGACACCGCCACCGCCACCGGCGATGGCCTGGTACGGCGCCGGGAACTCCTCGTCGTTCCACACGCCGGAGGAGACGATCGCATTGCTCGGCGCGAGCGAGAGGTTCGTCCCACCGATAGCGAGCACCCAGGGCGAGACCGCCGGCCAGGATGCTGACTTCTGCTCGTCGTAGCTGGTGAGCTGCGACTGCTTGACCCCGTGTGCACAGGCTGACGAGCCAGTGTCGCCGGCCGCCACCACGATCGTGATCCCCAGGGCGTCGATCGCCGCCGCCTCGCGGTCGAACAGCGTCCGCGCGGCGCTGGCCGGCTTGGCAGTCGCCTCGCAGACGCCGTAGGAGATGGAGATCACGTTCGGCAGCGGCGTCCCGTTCGTCGTCGCCTGGATCGGCGACGCGAGCAGCTCGATCGCGCCCTGCGGGTTGTCCTGGCCGAGCTGCTTGACCCACAGGTCAAGCCTGTTGAGCTTCGGCGCCACCATCGCCACGGTCATCGCGTCCAGCGAGCTCTCGAGGATCGGCTTGATGCTCCCCGCGTTGTGGATCTTCAGCGAGGTCCCCTGAAACCCGAAGCAGTTTCGGAACGTCGATACGTCGCTGGTCGGCGTCGGCGCCTCACCAAGGATCGCGAGGTTAATGCCCTGACCCTGGAAGCCCGATGCCTGTAGCGCGCTGATCCCGTAAGCGGTATCGATCTGATTGGGAAACAGCCCCACGCTCGAGAACACGGCGGTCGGGAACGTGCTCGTGGCGCAGCCGGGGCTGATCGTGCCGGTGCGGGTGGGCGTCCCGCCTCCGTAGATCGCCGGTTGCACCATCGGCGCGAGCTTCGCGGACGGAACGACGGCGGCGCCAGAGCTCCCGGAGCTGATCACGTGTCCCAGGCCGGCGACCGTATCGACATTTCCGCTCAACCCGGAGGGAAGCTTCGGCGTGTTCACCGGCAGCGCCGTCTTGGCGCCGGTCGACTTGTTGAGGTACACGTGCCAGTGCGTGCCGAACATCTTCTGGGCGGTCCCGATCGTGATCGTCGTGACAACCCGCAGATGGAACACGTCGACCGTCGCCTTGGCGTTGTACTTGCTGAACGCGCCGACAACGGCCTTGCGTCGCGAGGAA
>DASYFZ010000705.1:0-5662 GCA_036000295.1 Solirubrobacteraceae bacterium | reverse complement strand
GCGCCGCCCCCGGTGCGGTCGGTCTCGATTGTCGTCGGTGACGCTGCGCGCGACGAGCTCGACCCGGACGCACCGTACCTGCGTGCGTTCGAGCTGTTCTGCGTCCGCGCCGGGGTCGACGTGCTGAGCCTTTCCGCGCGCGGAGTCGCCGGCATCGGCGACGCGGTTGCGGTGCATCGCCCGAACCTGGTCGTCGTGGCCGGCGGCCACCTCGACGACGACACGGTCGCGCGCTGGGCATACGCGATCAGGCTGGCGGTCGGCCCCACCCCGGTGGCGTTGTACCGGCGCGGCCCGCAGCGAGCCCGCGTCCGCACGACCGCGACAAATGTGTTGCCCGCAGGCGCGTCGGATGCGCACCTGCGCCTGCTCGAACTGATCGAGAGCGAGCAGGAAGAGGCCGCACACCGCGTCTCTGCACCTCGCCACACACGCGGGGTAGGCCCGGACGCACGGACGCGGACGGCGTAACCACTCAAACACGTCGAAAGGGACTTCGATGAGTGCAACTAGAACGAAGGGGCGCCCAGCACTCGCCCTTGTACAGCCGCTGGCCCCGGGAGCGCCCGAGGTCCGGTTCTGCAGCCATTGCGGCATCCAGCCGCCACCCGGCGCGGCGATCAGCCCCACGCGGGTGTGCGGCGAGTGCGGCCTGGGCCTGCTGCTCCAATGCGCGGAGGACGTCGCGCCCAAGCCCGGCGATCCGTTTCTCGTGCTCGACCACACGTTGTCGGTGTGCGCGGTGTCCGCTGCGGCCGAACGGCTGCTCGCAACGCCGGAGATCGAGGCCGTCAACGTGCCGATCGGCGACCTCCTGGTGGCGGCAGATGCCGAGAGCGGCGGTGGGGCCGGTCTCGCTGCGGCGGTCATCTGGGCCGCACGCGGCGACGGTGGGGTGACGCGGACGGTCGTCCGCCCCGCCAACACGTTCGGTGTTCGCCTCACCGCTCGCATCGCTGGCTGCGGTCCGCCGCGTGCGGCGCTGCTCGTGTTCGAGTAGCTCGCTGGGCCACAACGGTCGCCGGTCCCACGATCGCCCGAAGCGGCGCGTCAGGCAGCGCTTGCCGGTGTAATCCCTGCGTATGCATCAAATCGCCCAAAGTGCACGTCGCGTTGCGACGGTTGCATTGATGGCCAAACCGGTTGATAACTCCCCAGGTGAGCGGAATCCGTACTAATGCTGCGGCCGAGATGCTCGGCATCAGCACTTCTACCCTTCGCACCTGGGAGCGCCGCTATGGCTTCCCCCGCCCGGTGCGCTCCCCTGGCGGCCACCGTCACTACGCGCTCGCCGAGATCGAGGCGCTGCGCATGACGCTGGCCGAGACCCATAACGTCTCCTCCGCGGTGGCACTTGCCCGCGAGCGTGGCGAGGGCCCGTCGTCCCCGGCGCGCCTCGCGACCGCGTACGCGTCGTTCGACGAGGACAAGGCCAACCGGATGCTGGAAGAGAGCCTCACCCTGCGCTCGATCGAGCGGACCATCGAGGACGTGCTGCTCGACGCGATCGCAACGCATGACGACCCCAACGGCGCGACCGCCGAGTACGAGTTCGCATGGCGTCATGCGACCGGGTGGTTGTCCGCGGTCAAGCGACTGGCGCCGCCGGCCACGCGTCCCGAGGGAGTGCTCGTCTTCGACGGCTCGATGACGTTCGACATCGATGCGCTGCACGCCCAGGCGCTCGAGATCCTGCTCAGGCGCGCCGGGATGCGCACGCTGGCGCTGAGCCCGGCGATCGACACCAGCCGGCTGACGCGCGCGCTGCGCGTGCTCGAGCCACGGGCAGTCGTGTTGACCGGCCGGCGGGCGTCGCTTGATGCGATCGGCCGGCTCGTCTACGCGGTCCGGGGCGCGATCGACGACGTCGCCGTGTTCGACTTCCGCGGCGCGGTCCCGGACTCCGGCGCCAGCACCGTCTCGAGGCTCGGAGACCGGCCGCTCAAGGCCCGTGACGCGATCATCGCCCACCTCGACGCGCGCGCCTGGGGCAGGCTGCCCGCGACGCGCAGCCACGTCAAGGCGGCGGCCGGGGTGCCGCGCACCGGCGGTCCCAGAGCGAGCATCCAGAGGGCGAGCCTCCCGCGCGAGCGCGTGGCCGCCGCGGCACAAGCCGGGCGCTGACCCACAGGGCTGCGCGCGCCGCAAACGGGCGGCAAGAGTCGGCACCTACAATCGGCGCCGATGGCTGATTCCAACGTCAGTGCGCAGTCCCGTCCCGAGTCGCCGCACCGTCCGGTCGACCCTCGCGCGTCGTTTCCGGAGCTCGAGGAGCGCGTGCTCGCCCGCTGGCGTGAGCGCGACGTGTTCGCCGAGTCGCTGCGCCGGCGCGCAGATGCCCCTCCGTGGGGTTTCTACGAAGGCCCGCCGACCGCCAACGGGCCGCCGGGCGTCCACCACGTGCTGTCGCGCGTGTTCAAGGACATCTTCCCCCGCTACCGGACGATGTGCGGCCACTACGTCGAGCGCAAGGGCGGCTGGGACTGTCACGGCCTGCCCGTCGAGCTGGCGGTCGAAGCCGAGATCGGCTCCACGTCCAAGGAGGACATCGAGCGCTTCGGGATCGCGAAGTTCAACGATCGCTGCCGCGAGATGGTCCTCAGCCACGTGGAGGACTGGAACCGGCTGACCGAGCGGATCGGCTTCTGGATCGACCTCGACGACGCCTACCGCACGCTCGACCACGACTACATCGAGTCGGTGTGGTGGGCACTGCAGCAGATCCACGAGCGCGGGCTGCTGTACGAGAAGCTCAAGGTCGTGCCGTACTGCCCGCGCTGCGGGACGGCACTGTCCAGCCACGAGCTGGGCCAGCCCGACGTCTACCGGGACGTGATCGACCCGTCGGTCTACGTCCGCTTCCCGGTGACCGAGGCCCACGGCCCCGCGCAGGCGGGCGACGAGTTGCTGATCTGGACGACGACGCCGTGGACGCTCGTGTCCAACGCGGCGGTCGCGGTCGACGCCGACCTGACCTACGTGCGCGCGACGGTCGACGGTGGTCCGGTGGAGATCGTGGCCGAGGCACTCGTCGAGCGCGTGCTCGGCGAGGGCGCGAAGATCCTCGATCGCTTCCCCGGCTCGGCGCTTGAGGGCGTCGCCTATCAGCCGCCGTTTGACTTCATCCCGGGCAGCGCGTACGGCGAGCGTGGGCACACGGTGCTGCTGGGCGACTTCGTCACGGCCAACGACGGTACGGGTCTGGTGCACACCGCGATCGCGTTCGGAGAAGAGGACTTCCGTCTTGGCGAGCAGTACGGCCTGAACGTGATCAATCCGGTGCGGCCCGACGGAACGTACGACGAGCGCATCGGGCCGTATGCGGGCCGCTACGTCAAGGAAGCGGACCCCGACCTGATCGAGGATCTCCGGTCACGCGGCAGGCTGTTGCGCGCAGAGGAGTTCGAGCACTCCTATCCGCACTGCTGGCGGTGCCACACACCCCTGATCTATTACGCGAAGCCGTCCTGGTACATCGGGACGAGCCAGATCAAGGACCGCCTCCTCGCCGCCAACGAGACCGTCAACTGGTACCCCGACCACGTCAAGCACGGCCGTTTCGGAAACTGGCTGGAGGGCAACGTCGACTGGGCACTGTCGCGCGAGCGCTATTGGGGGACGCCGCTGCCCGTGTGGCGATGCAGCGACGAGCACGTAAAGGTGATCGGCTCGTATTCGGAGCTGCGCGACCTGTCCGGCGTCGAGCTCACCGACCCCCATCGCCCGTTCGTGGACGAGGTCACGTTCCCGTGCCCCGAGTGCGGCGAGACGATGAGCCGCGTCGAAGAGGTCATCGACGTCTGGTTTGACTCGGGCTCGATGCCGTTCGCCCAGTACCACGCGCCACACGCCGGCACCCAGCACTTCGAGGAGCGGTTTCCGGCGGACTTCGTATGCGAGGCGCTTGACCAGACCCGCGGCTGGTTCTACTCGCTGATCGCCGTCTCGACGCTGCTGTTCGACCGGTCGCCGTACCGCAACGTTGTCTGCCTGGGGCTGATCCTCGACGAGGACGGCCGCAAGATGTCCAAGTCGCTGGGCAACACGGTGCAGCCGTGGGACGTGATCAACCGGTTTGGCGCCGACGCGCTGCGGTGGTACCTGTTCACCTCCAAGCAGCCGTGGGACGGCTACCGGTTCTCGCTGGAGACGATCGGCGAGGCGCTGAGGCAGTTTCTGCTGCAGCTGTGGAACACGTACAGGATCTACGTGCTGTATGCGAACGCGAACCAGCTCGCCCCCGTGGCGCTCGACGACGTCGAGCTGGTCGAGCTCGACCGCTGGGCGCTGTCGCGCTGCAGCGCGGCCGTCGAGATCGTGCGCGAGCGTATGGACGACTTCGACGCGACCGTCGCCGGGCGCGCCATCGCGTCGTTCGTCGACGAGATCTCCAACTGGTACGTGCGGCGCTCGCGTCCACGCTTCTGGAATGGCGATCCGGCCGCGTTCGCCACGCTGCGCGAGTGCCTGCTGACCGTCGCCAAGCTACTCGCGCCGTTCTGCCCGTTCGTCGCCGACGAGATCTACGACAACCTCGACGGCTCCGAGCCGAGCGTTCACCTGTGTGACTTCCCGGTTGCCGGCGAGCGCGATCTGGAGCTCGAGAGGGTGATGGAGGTGGCCCGGGAGACCGTCCGGCTCGGACTCGCCGCACGCGGCCAGGTCAAGCTCAAGGTGCGCCAGCCGCTGCACGAGGCGGTGGTCGTGGCGACCGGGTTCGAACGCGAGGCGATCGAGCGCACGGCCGAGGTGATCCGCGACGAGCTCAACGTCCGCCGGGTTCGCTTCGTGTCAGAGGTCGACGAGCTCGGTCGGGTCGAGGTCAAGCCCAACTACCGCACCCTGGGTCCCAGGTTCGGCAAGCAGATGCCGTTGGTGGCCGCAGCCATCGCCGGGCTTGACGCGGCGCGCGCCAGCGCTCGCCTGCGAGACGGCGAGCAGGTCGCGATCACGATCGGCGGCCAGGACTACGAGCTGTCGGCCGAGGATCTGCTCGTGGCGATGCAGCCGCTGGAGGGCTACCAGGTCGAGCGCGAGGGCTCCCACGCCGTGGCCCTAGAGCTCGAGATCGACGACGACCTGCGCAGCGAGGGTTGGGCACGCGAGGTCGTCCACGCCGTCCAGGGGGCGCGGCGCGACGCCGGCCTCGAGGTCACTGACCGCATCGCGCTGACGCTCGACGGCGACCCGGGGCTGATCGATGCGGCCCGCGCGCACGAAACGTACATCGCGCAGGAGACGCTGGCGGTGAGGGTTAGTTACGAGTCTCTTGACGGAGCCGTCGACCCTGTGCGGATCGACGGGCTGCAGTTGAGAGTCGCGGTCGCGGTCGCCTGACGCGCTCTAGGCGAGCGCCGGCTCGAGCTCGGCCTCAAGCTTGCGCTTGGGGTAGGCCCCGATCACGGTCTTGGCAGGCTGGCCATTGCGGAACAGGATCAGCGTCGGGATCGACATCACGTTGAAGTTGATCGCCGTCTGCTGGTTCTCGTCGATGTTGAGCTTGACGACCTTCAACTGGTCGGCGCGCTCCTGGGCGATCTCCTCGACCACGGGAGCGACCATCCGGCACGGGCCACACCACGGCGCCCAGAAGTCGACCAGAACGGGCACGTCGGACTCGATGACCTCGGCCTGGAAGTTGTTGTCGGTGACTTCGGCGACG
>DASYFZ010000658.1:0-6607 GCA_036000295.1 Solirubrobacteraceae bacterium | reverse complement strand
CGAGCGGATGGCCGGCAGTTCGTAAGCGTTTGACGTCTAGGCCGTCGCGGGGCGGGGCGGGCCCTGCCTCCCGCCCCGCGACGGGCCCCGGCTACCCCGTGGTGGTGGACGCAGGGGTACTGGTCGAGGTGCCGGTGCTGTTGCCGCCTTTATCTCCAAGCAGATGGGCGGCGGCGACGACGCACTGGCTGAAGGGCGTGCCCTTCATCCCGGCGACGTGCTTCTTGCTCATGCCCTTGCAGGCCTGACCGGGCGATTTCGCCTTGCCGGACGCTGCCTTCTTCATCGCGGCCTTGCACTGCGAGAACGGAGTCGCCGTGCCGCCGGCGACGTGCTTCTTGCTCTCCTTACTGCAGAGCTTGCCGAACGCCTGGGCGTTTGCCTGCGATTTGCTCTGCGAGCCGTGCTTGCCGTTGTTTGGGTGCGCTGCGATCGCAAGCGCCGGCGCGAAGCCGAGGACGAACGCCGTGATCGTTGCACCGAGCTTGAGCTGGATCCTCATCTAGCCTCCTTTTGAGGCTTGAACGCCCGAGCGGCGCGAAGGTAAGCGTCTACTTTGCGGCGGCCGCGGACTTCAGGTGTCCCGGGGCGGCGCCGGACTTGCCGGCGGTCCCGGCCTGGCTGGGCGGGACGTGTGCGGGCTTGGGCTTGTCCGCGGAGCTGGGTTGCTTGCCCGCGACCTTGGTGTGGCCGGGTGCCACGCTGCTCTTCCCATGCGACAGCCCGCTCTTCCCGTGTGGGAGCGCACTCTTGCCGGGCGCCGCGGGCGCCGCGGGTGTGGTCGAGGCGACGGGCTGGGACGGGACGGCGGCCTGGGAGGGCGCAGCGCCTGCCCGAGTGGTGGCGCCAGCAGCAGCAGCGGCGTCCTTCGCCGGTGCCGGGGCGTGATGTCGTCGCGTCCGCGGGACAGCAGCGGCGGGCGGTCTGGCGATCGGCCGCAACAGCGTGCTTGGAGCGGTGACGAAGGCCTGATGACCGCGGCCAACGCTGGCTGCGGCTCCAGGCCCACGAGCCGCGCGGGCATTCGGCCTGCTCGGGTGGGAGTGCAACGGGATTGCGCCGAGCCCGGCGGCAGCCGTGACGACCACGGTCGCGCTCACCGCGGCCTTGGACGCAATAGCGGTCGTACCGAGCTTCCCGGCCGCCCCCGCACCGCCGTACCCTGGCGCCGACGCTCCCCCAAGGCGGGCGAGCAGCGCGGCGGACGTGGCCGCGGGGAGCAGCGGCACGAACGCCCGCAGGTCCGCGCGGCGCTCGGTGATGGCGGCGGCGAATGAGGCACAGCCCGGGCAGTCCTGCAGATGTGAGCGCACCCGCCTGCTGCGCAGCACCCGACCGTCACGTTCGGAGATCTTGCGCCGCACCTCCTCACAGGCCAAGGCGCGGCCCTCGGCAAACTGCGTCAACGCGGTACGAGCGTCGAAGATCGCCTGCTTGGCGGCGGTGTCCGACGTATCGAGCGCAACCGAGATCTCGGCGTGCGACAGGCCGTTGAGCTCGCGCATCAGCAGCGCCGCGCGCTGGCGTTCGGGAAGCTTCGCCAAGTCCGCCATCAGCAAGGCCATGCGTGCACGGTTCTCGGCTTCCTCTGATGCGGATACCGCTGAACCGAGCATCGAGTCGGCGATCTCCTGTCCGGCGTCGCGGCGACGCCTGATGACAGTGACCGCCTCGTTGTGGGCGATCCGGAACAGCCACGGCCGAAACGGCGCGTTGCGCTTGCTCGCCTGCAGCGCAGCGAGTGCCGCGGCGAACGTCGATTGCATCGCGTCCTGAGCGTCCTGATCGTTGCGCAGCATCGAGCGGCAGTAGCGATAGAGCGGCTGGTGGTAGCGGTCGTACAGCACCGCGAACGCGCGCTCGCGACCTACCGCAACCAGTTGCGCGAGGCGCTCGTCGGCCAGCCGCCCGAGCCCGAATGGCAGACGCCGCGAGGTCGCCGCCGCGTGAGCGGATCCGATCACCCATTCGCTATCTGAAACGCGGGAGGCCATGAAGAGTCTGCGACTATCGCGCTGCTACCCGGATGATGCCCGGTTCAGCGCACGGAAGCCGGCAGCAGCGCGCGCAGCTCGTCGATTGTGTCGGCCTCGGCCGCATCCTTGTCGGGGCGGTAGCGCTTGACCCGGGCAAACCGAAGTGCCACGCCGCCCGGGTAGCGAGTGGACGACTGGACGCCGTCCAGGGCGATCTCGACCACCAGTTCGGGATTCACGAGCACCGCGATCCCCCGGCGGCCGGTCTCGCGCTCGAGCAGCGCGTCGGTCTGCCACCGCAGCAGCTCGTCCGTTAGGCCCTTGAAGGTCTTGCCGACCATCACGAACTCACCCGTGCGCGGATCGCGAGCGCCGAGATGGAGGTTCGAGAGCCAGCCCTGCCGGCGGCCGTGGCCCCATTCGGCGCCGAGCACCACCAGGTCATAGGTGCGCACCGGCTTGACCTTGCGCCAGGCGCCGCCACGCCGCCCGGCCGCGTACACCGATGCGGTGTCCTTGACGACGACTCCCTCGTGGCCTGCGGCCAGCGACTGCTCCAGGACGCGCTCGCCCTCCTTGGGAGCGGAAGTGAGGACGCCGGGGATCTTGAGCTCCGGGGCGATCTGCGCCAGCCGTTGCGACCGCTGACGCAACGGCAGGTCGAGCAGATCCTCTCCGTCGACGTGCAGCAGGTCGAAGACGAACGTCACGATGCCTTCCGGAGGCGCGTCTGAGTCGATCTGCGACACCGTTTCCTGGAACGAGGCTGGGCCGGTCTCGCTCATCCACAGCGCCTCGCCGTCGAGCACGACCTGGCGCACCGGCAGGCGCCGCACGGTCTCGACGATGCCGGGCAGCGTGGCCGTGATCTCGTTCAGGTTGCGCGTGTAGATACGCACCTCGTCATCGCGGCGGTGGATCTGGATGCGAATCCCGTCGAGCTTGAACTCCACTGAGGCGCACTCGACGCCTGTGACTGCTTCGGTGACCGTCGCACCAGTCGAGGCGAGCATCGGCAGGATCGGCCTGAAGAGCTCGAAGCCGACGGCGCGCAGCCCTGGCTCGCCGTCGGTCATCGCGATCTCCGCGGTGCGCGCCAGATCGCCCGAGAGCATCAGCGCGCGGCGCGTGATCTCCACGCCGACCCCGGCGGCCTTTGCGACCGCGGCTGTCATCACTCCGGCCAGCGAGCCCTGACGGAGCTGTCCGGTGAACAGCCTGCGCAGGAAGTCCGCCTCCTCGTCGGTGGCGCTCCCCAGCAGGGCGGCGAGCAGCTCACGACGGCCGGCCGCCGATCCGCTGCCGGTGATGGCCTCGATCGAGTCGATCGCTCGATCGACATCACCGATCGTGAGCGACGGCTCCGTCGCCGGCGCCACATCGATCCCGAACACGATCGAGTAGCCGATCCCGATCCGTCCCTGGCGGGGAACGCCGGACAGGAGCGCGACGGCGACCGCCACTTCGTCGTCGTCAAGCCGTCTCAGCAGTTCGGCGAGGGTCGCGATCTTGGCCGACCGCGAGCTCGTCGCGGCCACCTGGCGCGACGCGTCGACGAGGTCGCGCAGCAGGGTCACACGGCGGGGACGGCGAGCTCGTACGTCCCGGCCGCGATCTGGGCGGTTCGCCGGCGGTAGGTGCTCCACAGCCACGGCCACTGATTGGGGTCGTTGCCGTTCTCGTCGACATACCAGTTCGTGCAGCCCGTGTGCCACACGGTCTTGCCCAGGGCGGCACGGAGTTCACGGTCAAACGCCTCCGCCGCCTCGCGCCGGACTTCGATCGTGGCCGCGCCGGCGCGGCGCAGCTCGGCGACGGCCTCGATCACGTGGCGCATGCCGCATTCGATCGTGAAGATCACCGACCCGGTGCCGCCGTTGGTGTTGGGTCCGTAGAGCAGGAACATGTTCGGGAACCCGGGCACGCTCAGCCCGAGGTACGCCCGCGGCACGTCGGACCATGCCTGGGTGAGCGTGCGACCGCCGGCGCCGACCACCTCCATCGGGGCGACGAAGCCGTGGGTTTGAAAGCCGGTGGCGAGCACCAGCAGGTCGGCTGGGCGCTCGGCGCCGTCGCGCGTGCGCACGCCTTGTGGCGTCACCTCGGCGATCGGGGTCGTGATCAGCTCGACGTTGGGCTTGGTCAGCGTCGGGTACCAGTCGTCGGTGGCCATCACGCGTTTGCACCCGATCTCGTCGCTCGGCGTCACCTTGCGGCGCAGCTCGGGATCCTCGATGGCCTTGTTGATCTGGCGGCGTCCGATCGAGCGGAACGTCCCGCGCAGCCAGGTCTGGCGCGTCATCGCCGCGGCGCCGAGCTCATGGAACGCGAGGATCGACATCCGATCGAGCCGCTGCAGCAAAGGGAAGCGCTCGAACAGGCGCTGCGCCCGCTCGCTGTAGGGGAAGTCCATCCGCGGAAAGGTCCAGCCAGGCGAGCGCTGGTAGATGTCGAGTCGCTCCACCTCGGGCTGGATCGCCGGCCCCACCTGGATCGCGCTACAGCCCGTCCCGATCACCGCCACGCGCTTGCCCGCGAGTTCGACGCCCTCGGGCCAGCGCGCGGTGTGAAACGAAGGGCCGGCGAAGCTGTCGAGCCCGGGCAGCGGTGGCACGCTGGGCACCGAGAGCTGGCCGCAGGCGGTGAGCAGCACGTCGGCTTCGTGCAGCCCCGCGCTCGTCTCGAGCAGCCACTTGCCGCGGTCGCTTTCCCAGCGCGCCTGCAGGACTTCGGTGCCGGTCCGGATCCGGTCGAGCACGCCGTGGCTGCGCGCGACGTCCTCGACGTAGGCCTGGATCTCGGCCTGGGGCGCATAGCGGCGCGACCATCTCGGGTTCGGAGCAAACGAGAACTCGTAGAGGTGCGACGGGACGTCGCAGGCGGCGCCGGGATAGGTGTTGTAGTTCCAGACGCCGCCAATCCGCTCACCGCGCTCGAACACGGTCAGGTCCTCGTAGCCCTCGCGGCGCAACATCACCGCGGCGCCCACGCCGGCGAATCCGCCTCCAACGATCGCGAATGACGTCACGCGCTGATGGTGGCACAGCGGGCGTGCTCGGCGAGACGGCTCAGGCCCATGTCCGGCGCGCCGGCGGCCACCAGCTTCAGCAGCGGCAGCGCCTCGACTGCCTGTCCACGTGCCAGCAAGGTCTCGCCGAGCCGCAGGCGGTGGTGCATCGCCCAGATCAACGCGCCGGCCACGGGGTCAAGAACGTGGCAGCTCGCGCGCTGATCCACGACTGGGTGCAGGCGTCCGCCCACGGCCGCGCATTTGCGACCTACGCCGCGCTGCGCAACTGCGCGGAGTTGGCGGCGCTCGTGATCGGCGGCGTCCTCGTCGACGCGATCGGGGCGCGCGGAACGCTGGTCGTCGCCGGGGGAGCGACCGCGCTGATCGGGTTGCTGGGGCTGGCGAGGCTCGCCCCGTTACAGTCGCGGTACACCATCCGACGAGAGGAGAACCCGTGGCCGTCGACCCCAAGCGCACCGCCGTCGTACTGATCGAGTACCAGAACGACTTCACCTCCGAGGGCGGGGCTCTACACGACGCCGTCAAGGGCGTCATGCAGCAGACCGACATGCTCGAGAACACGCGCAAGCTCGTCGAGTCCGCTCGTGCCGCCGGCGCGACGATCGTGCACGCGCCGATCACGTTCGTCTCGGGCTACGGCGAGCTGCCGGCCCACCCGTACGGGATCCTCAAGGGCGTCGTCGACTCGACAGCGTTCGTCAAAGGGGAGTGGGGCGCCGAGATCGTCGACGCGCTCGCGCCGCAGGAGGGCGATGTAATCGTCGAGGGCAAGCGCGGGCTGGATACGTTCGCCACGACCAACCTCGACTTCATCCTCCGTGCGCGCGGGATCACCACGATCGCACTCGGAGGCTTCCTCACCAACTGCTGCGTCGAGTCGACGATGCGCAGCGGCTACGAGAAGGGCTACGAGGTGATCACGCTGTCTGACTGCGTCGCCGCGACATCGCCCGAGGAGCACGAGAACGCGATCAAGTTCGACTACCCGATGTTCTCCGAGGTGATGACGTCCGACGCGTTCGCCGGTGAGCTTGCGGGTGCGCCAGTCGCCTGATCAGGCGTCGCGGATAACGCGCACGATCACGGGGCGGGAGCTGCGTGCCGCGGCCTGCACCAGCCCCGCCAGCTCATCCTCTCGCAGCTCCTCGGCATCGTCGATCACGATTACAAGCGGCTCGGTGCCCGTTCCGGCTCGGTCGATCACGCGGCGCACTTGCGCCGGATCACGTGACAGCGCCTCCGGCGAGGGTACCGTCAGCACGACCTCGCCGGCGTCGGGCGGCACGAGGACGCCCTGGTCGTCGGTGTCGCCGGGCTCGGCGAGCACCGCCCCCTGCGCGACGCTGGCCGGGGGATCGGCTGCGAGCTGGCGCGCGAGCGAGCCGCCGCGCGGGAACTGAAGGATGACTGCCGGGTTTGCGTCGATCACGTCACCCTAGCTAGGCGTCTTGCTTTGCCTGGGGGTCCTGGAGTTCCTGGGCCGGCGTTCCCTGACTGTAATAGCTCATGCGCGCAAGCCTACGACTTTGCCGGCTGCGATCAACCGCGGAGCTTCGATCAGTTGTTGCGGCCGAACAGCTGCAGGAAGAACAGGAAGATG
>DASYFZ010000639.1:0-14903 GCA_036000295.1 Solirubrobacteraceae bacterium | reverse complement strand
GCGTTGACCTGGACCCCCTGCGACTTCAGGGCGGTCGTCAGGTCATTGGTGTTCCAGAACGAAGGGACCTGAGTCGAGAACAGCGTCGTCGGCGTCGCCTTGGAGTCGTTTGGCGGATATGTCTGCTTGCTCTTGAACGTGCCCTGGATCGCGCCGCTCTTCGAGTTGATCGCCTTGACGTGCCCGGCGTCGAGCTGCTGCAGGAAGTACGGGCTGAACGGCACCTTCACGCGCGGCTCCGACGACGATGGCTGGAAGACCAGCACCGACAGCCAGTTCACCGCCAGGAGCACCAGCACGAAGATCCAGAAGCCGCGCAGGCGATGCGGCGGACGCGGCTTGTGCTGGTCGGGCATGCCGCGGCCGTCGGGCGCCGGCGCCACCCGCCAACCCTGCTGATCGCGCGGCATCGGCGACGGCGGGACCGCCTTCCTGCGGTCAGCCGGCTCGTTTACCGGGGGTCCGGATTGATCAGCCATACAGGCATTCTGACGCGGCGCGGTCGTCGGCTCTACTAATCATTCCCCTGCGAGGCAATTCCGGCCGGAGCGCGCTCGCTCGGAGCGTCGCGTGGGGCGACGCCTTCGTAGGCGTCTCGGCAATGTTCGGAGCAGAAGAACACGGTCCCGTCGGGGGTTTCGCGGCGCAGCGCCTTGTGGCGGTCCACGCGCATGCCGCACACCGGATCGGTGGCGCCGCGGCGCATCGTCAGCCAGAACAGGGCCACGAACAAGGCCGTCGCCAGGACGTTGAGGACGAACTTGTAGTCGAGCATTACCGAGCTGAAGATGTCGCCGCGGGCGGGCCGAACGTGCGGGATCAGCCCCAGTCCGCTGAACAGCGCGTCCACCGCGAGCGCGGCGATGATCATCGACACGAACATCAACGCGACGATCCGGACCGTGAACGATCCGCCGTAGTACTTACGGTAGATCAGGACGATCGGGATCACGATCAGGTCGGCGAACAGGAACGCGACCACGCCGGCGAAGCTGATCCCGCCCGACCAGAGGACCGCGGCAAGCGGGACGTTCCCGATCGAGCAGACGAAGCTCAGCACGGCGATGATCGGGCCGACGACCAGGTTCTCGGCGAGCTTCAGCGGGCCTGGGGCGTGCTCGATGAACAGCGCGTTGAAGAAGTCGTTGCCGAGCAGCCCGATGAACCCGGCGAGCAGGAAGCCGATCGCTACCTCCTTCCAGATCATCGACCAGTCGGCACGGAAGTTGTGAGCGACGTCCGACCACGCGGACACCGACGTCAACCGCTCGCGCAGTCGCATCTGCTCGCCGGCGGACACGTGCTGGTGGCCGGTCTCCGCGGTCTCGGCGTGCTCGCGTGCCTCGCGCTCGAGGCGCCGGGAGACGAACAGCCGAAGCAGCAAGGTCATCACCAAGATCAGCAGCAATCCGCCGACGAACTCGGCGAGCGTGAACTGCCAGCCGATCAGGATCCAGATCACGATCCCGAGCTCGATCACGAGGTTCGTCGAGGCGAACTGGAACGCCAGCGCCGACGCGGCCGAGGCGCCCTTCGCAAACAGCGACTTGGCAATCGCGATCGCCGCGTACGAGCACGACGACGAGGCAGCGCCGAGACCGGTGGCGATCCCCACCGGTCGGGCGCCGGACCCGCCCAGGGCGTGTTCGATGCGGGCGCGCGGCACCCAGGCCTGGACCACGCCGGAGATCGCAAAGCCGAGCACCAGCGCCCACCAGACCTGCCATGCCATCAGGAATGCATTGCTGAGGCCGTCGCCGATTGTGTTAAGCACGCTCATGGGTTCAGTTACCGGGGAGGGGTATCTTTCAAGCAACCTACCATATACCTCTAGGGGGTATCTGATAGAGTCCGGCGCGATGAGCGAGACGACAACTCCAGTCCGCGGCTACAGCGCGAGCAAAGACCAGCTCCAGAAGCGTCTGGCTCGAATCGAGGGGCAGGTACGGGGCATCGCCAAGATGGTCGACGACGACCGCTACTGCATCGACATCCTCACCCAGATCAGCGCCATCCAGGCGGCGCTCGACAAGGTCGCCCTGGGCCTGCTCGACGGCCATGCGCACACCTGCGTGATCGGCGCCGATGCCGAGCAGCAGGACGAGCGGACCGAGGAGATGATGGCCGCGGTCGGACGCCTGCTCCGGCGCGGCTGAACACTTGCAAACGGTTAGGGCGGGGTTCTGAGACGCAACTCTGCGCGGCCTCGACCGTATGGCATATAGGAGCCGACAGCGAGTCGGCCCACGCAGGTGATTCGCTCCGGGCGACCCAGGCCTTCTGGGCCGTCGGAGCTTCACCGGCGGCTTGCAGCGGTGCACCGGATTTAAGTTCCGGGCGCCACCTGACGAGTCCTAAAGAGTGTTCATGAACGGAACAGCCGCGACTCTCGACCGCCCCGCCACGATCGGCGAGGGCACTGGCGCACGCCGCAAGTGCCCCGCGCGCGCCGACGGAGCGGCCGGCTGGGTGCATTCCTGGGACCTCTCGGTCGGCGTCGACGGCCCCGGTGCGCGGCTCGTCGTGTTCCTGGCCGATTGCCCGGCGGGCTGTGACGACTGCGCACACGACGACGGCTCCAGGCGCGAAGGCATCGAGACGTCCGTCGATGCTGTGCGCCGGCTGGTCCGCGAGCACGGGACCGTCGTCGCCTCCGCGGTCAGAGCATTCACGAGTGAGAACGGCGGCGTGGTCACCGCTTCCGCGGCGCGTGGCTTCACCGCCTCGGGACGCGAGCCACTGCAGCAGCCGGCGTTCACGCGGCGGATCCTGCAGGCCGCGCAGGCTTCAGGGCTGCACACCGCGCTTGATACGAGCGGCCTGCTCGGCGAGCGCGCCGACGACGAGCTGCTGGACGCGGCCGATCTCGTCCTGCTCGACGTGCGAGCGGGTACCGACGCATGCCACCGTCAGGTGACGGGCCGCCCGCTAGATCCGACGCTCGAGTTCGCGCAGCGCCTCGCCGAGCGCGGACAGCCCACATGGGTGCGCTACGTGGTCGTGCCCGGCTACACCGATCACGTCGACGAGGTCGAGGCGTTCATGGGCAACGTGCGCGAGCTCGACAACGTGCAGCGCATCGACATCGTGCCGTTCCACGAGCCGGGCGTGCTGCGCTGCGAGCGCTTCAGCAGCGCGCTGTCGCTGCGCTCTGCTCCGCGCGCCATCCCCGAGCTGATCGACTCGGTTCGCGCACGCATGGCCCACGCCGGGCTGCCCGTTCGCTGAGCGTTAACCGCCAGGTTGCGCCAAGAAGTTTGCGCCCCTTGCGCGGAACCGGCGCTTGCCGCCGACGAGCGGTGTAAAACGGAGGCACTAATATGTAAACCTCCCGACGGGCGAGTGGCCCAGGCGCATCCGGTTATTCGCCGGTCTTAGACGGGCCAGGTGATGTACATGAACTTCAAGCAGGCTTTGGTGGACGCTTCGAGACAGGGGTCCGCTGAGCGGCTTGAAGTGATCTCGCTCAATGCCTACATCGATCTGGTCGCTGAGCGTCCGACGATCGCCGCCACCGCGCACCAGCGCGTGTACGACATGATCCGCGCCCAGGGCGTCGCAGACGGGCTGCACGCGGGCGAGGTCTCCTACGACTTCTTCGCGAGCGACCTGTTCGGGCTCGACGTCCCGCTGGACCGCGTTGTGCGCTACTTCGAGACGGCGGCGCAGGGCCACCAGACGCGCCGGCGGATCCTGCTGTTGTGGGGGCCGCCCGGCGGCGCCAAGAGCTCGATCGCGGCGCTGCTGAAGAAGGGGCTCGAGGCTTGGAGCCGTACCGACGACGGCGCCTTCTACGCGCTGCAGGGCTGCCCGATGCACGAGGAGCCCTTGCATCTGGTTCCCGGCGCGTTGCGCGCGCAGGCGCGTGAGCACACGAACGTGCCGGTCGAGGGCGAGCTGTGCCCGGTGTGCCGCTGGCGCCTGGAGGAGGAGTTCGACGGCGACTTCCTCAACTTCCCGATCGAGCGCATCTACTTCTCCGAAGCGCGGCGCGTGGGCATCGGCACGTTCGAGCCCGGCGATCCCAAGTCGATGAGCATGGAGCAGCTGACGGGCGGCCTGGACTTTCGCGCGATCGAGACGCACGGCTCGGACTCGCATCCGCTGGCGCTCGACTGGGCGGGCGAGTTCTCGAAGTCAAACCGCGGCCTGTTCGAGGCCGTCGAGTTCTTCAAGAACCCTGCCGAGTTCCGCAACCTGTTCTTGACGATGGCGCAGGAGAAGCAGTTCAAGGTCCCCAAGTTCGGCTACATCGACTCCGACACCGTGATCCTCGCCCACACCAACGAGGCCGAGTTCCGCGCATTCGTAGCCGACCTCAAGAACGAGGCGCTCAAGGACCGCCTGGTGACCGTCGCGGTGCCCTACAACGTCCGTGTCACCGACGAGGAGAAGATCTACCTCAAGCTGCTGACGCGCTACGGAGCGCGCGACGACCTGCACATCGCGCCACATGCGCTGCGCGCGGCGGCGATGGTCGCGGTGCTGTCGCGCCTCAAGCCACACGAGAACCTCGGGCTGGTCGAGAAGATGAAGCTGTACGACGGCGAGGAGGTCGGCGACTGGAAGCTTGCCCAGATCCCCGAGATCAAGCGCGCCGCCGAGCACGAGGGCATGACCGGACTCGGGCCGCGTGCGATCGTCGACGTACTGTCCGGCGCAGCGACCAAGGCCGGCGACGAGCACCACGGCGACAAGTACCTGACGCCGATCATGTCGCTGATGGCGCTCAACGAGCACATCGAGCGCCTCGAGGTTCCCAGGGAGACGCGTGAGCAACTCCGCGCGTTCGTGATCGATGCGCGCAAAGAGATCGACCGCAAGCTCAAGGACGAGGTTCGTAAGGCATTCGTCCCAGCGTTCGCCGAGCACGCACAGCGGCTGCTCGAGAACTACCTGACCAACATCGAGGCCTACTGCCAGGGGACGCGCATCCAGGACCCGATCACCAAGGAAGACCGCGAGCCCGACGAGAAGCTGATGCGCGCGATCGAGGAGAACGTCAAGCCGGCGGTGCCCGAGTCGGCCAAGGACACGTTCCGCCAAGGCGTGTTGATGCGCATCGGGATCGCCCTGCGCAAGGGCGAGCGACCGCTGACGCACGAGACCGACACGGTGCTGGCGACCGGCATCGAGGAGTACCTGTTCGATCAGCTCAAGGACATCGTCCAGGTGACCTTGTCGAAGACCAACCCGGACAAGGAGCAGGCCAAGCGCCTCAACGAGGTGCTCCACATCCTGATCGAGGAGCGCGGCTACAACGAGCACTCCGCTCGAGACCTGCTCGAGTACATCGGTCACCTGCTGAACCGGTGACCGTCGTTGGGGACTCGGGCCTGCCCCGGGATGCGGGCCGGCGGGACGCGCTGCACCACCGGGAGCGGCTGCGCAAGAAGATCACCGAGCAGCTCAAGCAGGGCATCGGCGAGGAGGACATCATTGCCTCGGGCCCCGAGAAGAAGGTGCGCGTGCCCGTCAAGGGAACCAAGCGGTGGTCGTTCATCTTCGACCGAGGCCGTCAGCAGGGCGTGGGCCAGGGCGGCGGCCAGCCCGGCGACGTACTGGGTCCCGGCGGCAAGGCCCCCGGTCGTGGCGAAGCCGGGCTGGAGCCGGGGGAGGAGCTCTACGAGGTCTGGCTGGACATGGCCGACGTCGAAGAGATGCTGTTCTCCGAGCTAGAGCTGCCACGGCTCAAGCCCAAGAACGAGTCCGAGATCGAGTCGTCGCGCACCGTCTATGACGAGATCGCGCGCAAGGGACCAATGCTCGACAAGAAGGCGACGTTGCGCGAGAACCTGCTGCGCAACGCCAAGCGCGGACACGTCTCGCTGGGCGGGATCGAGAAGCCCGACCTGCGTTACCTGACCTATCGCGACGTCCCGAAGCCGCGCAGCCGGGCGGTGATCTTCCTGGCGATGGATGTGTCGGGGTCGATGGACGCCAACCGCAAGCGGATGGCGCGGCTGTTCTTCTACTGGTGCGTGCAGTTCTTGCGCAGCCGCTATGACCAGACCGAGATCGTGTTCGTGTCGCACACGACCGAGGCCCGCGAGGTCACCGAGGAGGAGTTCTTCAACCGTGTCGAGTCGGGCGGCACGAAGGTCTCCTCGGCGTTTGAGGTGATCGGCGAGATGCAGCGCCATCGCTATCCCGCGGCCGACTGGAACGTGTACGTGTTGCACGTCTCAGACGGCGACAACTTCTCCGCCGACAACCAGCGCACGCTGGAGCTGATCCAGTCGCTGGCGCGGCTCTGCTCGCTCGTCGGCTACCTCGAGGTCGATCCTGGCAGCTTCACGCGGTCGCACAAGCTGTCGCTGTTCTACGAGGAAGAGGCCGGCGACGTCGAGGGATTCGTGCACGCGCGTGCTTCGGAGGATCGCGAGCTGTGGCCGGCGCTGAAGCTGTTCTTCGCCAAGGACGACGTGGAGGCGGCGGTTCGGTGAGCGGGTACACGCTCGCCGATCTGCAGGACGTCGACGAGCGCTGCCGGCAGATCGCAGACGAGGAGCTCGGGTTCGACGTGCCCGAGGTGATCTACCACCTCGTCGCGCCCGAGGAGGTGTACTTCGCGGCCGCCAACGGGCTGCCGGCGCGGTACTCCAGCGCACGCTGGGGCGCGCAGTTCGACGACGCCTACGGTCGCTATCAGCGCGGCCAGGAGCGGATCTATGAGCTGATCTTCAACACCCGGCCCGTGCACGCGTACCTGATGGACGGCAACAGCCTCGTCGCTCAGACGCTCGTGATCGCGCACTGCCTGGGCCACGGGTACGTGTTCGAGAACAACCAGTGGCTGGGAGCCGTCGACCGCGAGATCATGTCGCGCGTCATCTCCGCCGCCGAGCGGATCGCCGACTACATGGGGGCGTACGGCCGCGACCGGGTCGAGGACTTCCTGGACTCGTGCCACGCGATCGCGATTCACCAGCCCCAGGCTCAGCTGATCCGCAGGGCGGCGGCGCGCGAGCCCGAGCATCGGTCCAGGCCGTATGACGCCCTGTTCCCCGAGGAGGTGTCTGCCGACCGCGAGCGGGTCGCGGAGCAGCGGACCGCGCTGCGCAGCCGGTTCCCGCGCGAGCCCGAACAGGACCTGCTGTCGTTCATCGAGGCCAACGCGCGCGGCCTGGAGGACTGGCAGCGCGACGTGATCTCGATCGTGCACACCGAGCAGAGCTACTTCGTGCCGCAGATGCGCACGAAGATCCTCAACGAGGGTGCCGCCGTGCTGCTGCACCAGGAGGTGTGCCAGCGGCTGTTCCTGCCGACAGACCGCTACCTCGAGTACGAGCAGCTCAACTCGGTGGTGATGTCGCCACACCCGGCGCGGGTCAATCCCTACAACATCGGCATCAACATCCTGCGAGAGATCATGCGGATCGCCGCCGAGCCCGACGACGAGGAACGCGAGCTGTGGCGCTGGGCAGGCGAGGTCGAGCCGTTCGATCAGGTGCGCAACGTGCTCGCCGTCTACGACGACGAGGGACTCCTGCGCGAGTTCCTCACGCCGAAGGTGTGCGAGCTGTCACAGCTCTATGCGTTCGAGCACCTCGAGCAGGACCCGCGCCGGATCCGCGTCTCCTCGCGCGAGGCCGACGCGATCCGGGACGTCCTGGTCGCCCAGCATTCGACGCTCGGGATCCCCCACGTGGAGATCGTCGACGCCGACTTTCGCGGGCGCGGAGAGCTGTTGATCGACCACATTCACGACGGCGTCGGACTCGACGAGGAGTACGCCCGGGGGACGCTTTCGCAGGTCGCGATGCTGTGGGGCAAGCCCTGCACGGTGAGGACCATCAAAGGGCGCGAGACCGATCAGGACACGTGGTTCACGGGTCACCCCGACGGCCGCTCGGAGCGGCACGTCACAGCGCCGCGGTAGCCGCGGGGCGCTGGGCGCGGGCGAACACCCACGATCGCAGCGCGAGGTAGCGGACGACCGTGGCGATCGCGCTCGCCGCGATCAGCACGGCCACCTCCAGCCAGCGGGGCGGATGCGGGTCAAGCGAACTCAGCAGCGCCAGCGCGCCGTCCGTCAGGCACAGCGCGAACAGGAACGCAAGCGCGCCGCCGGCGTGCTGCGCCAGCAGGCCCCGTGGCCCTCTGACGCCGAACGTGATGTGCCGGTTGGCGTGGGTGTTGGCGACAGCAGTCAGCGCGAGTGCGACCGCGTTTGCCCACGGCGCTCCGAGCTCCGGGCGCAGCGCCAGGAACAACAGCGCGTAGGCGATCGTCGAGATCACGCCGATCAGCGCGAAGCGGACGACCCGGGTCGCCAGCGCAAGGCGCACAACCCCGCGCAGGTCCGCCAGCGCGGTCGACAGGATCTCTACGCGCGAATCGCTGTCGTCGACCCAGTCGACCGCTACCTCATGGATCCGCATGCCTCGGCGCTGGGCCAGCGTCAGCAGCTCGGTGTCAAAGAACCACGCCTCATCGCGGACGTCGGGCAGCAGGACTCGCGCCGCGCGGGCGGAGATCGCCTTAAATCCGCACTGCGCGTCGGAGAAGCGGGCGCCGAGCACGACGTGCAGCAGGGCGTTGTAGCAGCGCGAGATCAGCTCGCGCTTGGGTCCTCGCTCCACGCGCGATCCGGGCGCAAGGCGTGTGCCGATCGCGACGTCGCTGTGACCCGAAACGACCCCGGCGATGAGTGGCAGCAGCGCGCGCAGGTCGGTCGACAGGTCGACGTCCATGTAGCACAGGACGTCCGCGTTGCTCGCCGACCATGCGGCGCGCAGGGCGCGGCCGCGGCCCTTGGCGGGCAGGATCAGCGCTTCGGTGCAGTTGAGCTCGGCGGCAAGCGCGCGGGCGATCACTGACGTGCCGTCGCTGCTGGCGTTGTCGGCAATCACGATCCGCCACGCAAACGGCATGTTCGCCTCCAGAAAACCGTGCAGGCGGCGGATCGAGCGCTCGAGCGTCGCCCGTTCGTTGTAGACCGGGACGACGATGTCGATCACCGGCGCGACGGCGGACCGGAGCGCCAGCGGTCGGGTTTGGCGGGTGGGAGCTTCGGTGGAGATCATCGTGTGCCGAGCATCGACGGCAACGCGAAGCGAGCGCGATGAAACCCCTAAGACGTATGTCTGAAAGCGCTCAGCGGGGCAGGCGGGTCGACAGCACTCGCCCGCCGGCCGGGTCATCGAGCTCGAGCTCGAGCGTCGTCATGACCCTGGCCAGCATCAGGTAGTTGCCGACCGTCAGCAGCAGCTCGACGATCTCCTGGGGGCTCAGCTGATCTTCGACCGCCGCGAACGTCGCGTCGCTGACCCGTGGCCCGGCGACGACCTCGCGCGCGAACCGCAGCACCGCGCGCTCGCTGTCTCCGAGCGACGCGTCGTCCAGGCGCCCCGCCTCGACGGCCGCGATCTGCTCGTCGGGCACCCCGACTTCACGTGAGATCGCCACGTGCTGAACCCATTCGTACTCGGCCTCGGCGTCTCGCGCCACCTGGATGATCGCCAGCTCGCGCAGCTTGGGATCGAGCTCGAGCCGCCCGAGGATCGCGCCGCCGAAGCGCAGGAACGGCCTGAACGCCGTCTCGGCGTGGGACAGCATCCGGAAGATGTTCAGCGACGGCAGCGCGGCGAGTGCCTCCCGGACGGGTTCGGGCGAACCGGAGGGATCCGGATAGGGGAGCCTGGCCACGGCCGCCGCAGCGTATCTCGTCCGCCCCGTTCGGCACCATGCCGCGCTTGCCTGTGAGCGGGACACGAGCATCAAACACCCCCCTGCGCGCCTGGCAGATCGAGGCGTTGGAGCAAATGGCCGACTGGACCGACGGCACGTTTCTGCTGTCGGCTGCGCCGGGTGCGGGCAAGACTCGCCCGGCGCTCGAGCTTGCCCGCGACCAGCTCGCCGCCGGCGCGATCAAGTCCGTGGTGGTCGCGTGCCCGACGTCGCCGCTGACGCGCCAGTGGGCCCGCGCCGCCAGCGCACTCGGGGTCGAGCTGGCGCCGGACTGCGACTCACCGCGCCCTCCCAAGGGCTTTCACGGCGTCGCGGTCACGTACGCCCGGATCGCCAAGGCGCCGCGTCGCTGGGCCAGGGCGCTGCCGGCGTCCTCGTTGGTCGTCGCCGACGAGGCCCACCACCTCGGCGAGGAACTGGCATGGGGCGAGGGATTCGCGACGGCCCTGGGCGCGTGCTCGCGATGGCTGCTGCTGTCGGGCACCCCGTTTCGCTCCGACGCGGCCGCGATCCCCGGCGTTCGGTATGACACCGCGGGTCTCGCGGAGCCCGACCACTCCTACACATACGCCGACGCCGTTCGCGACCGCGTCTGCAGGCCGGTGACCTTCGTCGCCTACGACGGAACGCTCTCCTGGCGCAGCGGCGACGACGTGATCGAATCGAGCTTTGAGACCGTGCTGAGCGCCCGCGAGGCCGGGCGCCGCTACCGCACCGCGATCTCGACGGAGCTGCCCGACGGCTTGCCGCGGATCCTGCGCGAGGCCGACGCCAAGCTCGCGGCCGTGCGCGCCGCCGGCCACGCCGACGCCGGCGGCCTGGTGATCGCCGCCGACTCCGCGCACGCGCGCCGGATCGCGGCGCTGCTGCGCGAGTGCACCGGCCGCGCGCCGCTCGTCGTGCTGCACGCCGAGCCTCGAGCGGCTGAGAAGCTCGTCGCCTTCACGCGATCCCGCGATCCCTGGATCGTCGCCGTGAACATGGTCTCCGAGGGCGTCGACATTCCGCGCCTGCGCGTCGGCGTGTACGCCACGGCGGCAAAGACGCCGCTGGTGTTCAGGCAGATCGTGGGCCGCTTCGTCCGCACCCTCCCGGGCAGGACGATCGAGCCGAGCTGGCTGTACGTTCCGGCTGACCCGATCCTGCGCGATCACGCGTCGAGGATCCAGGAGGAGCTGCGCCACGTCCTGGCAAGGCCCGACGCGGCCGACGAGCTTGGCTTCGACGAGCCAGACCTCGTGGCGCGCAGCGAGCGCTCGGAGGAGCCCGCGTTCATGCCGCTGAGCGCGGACGTCGCGCCGCAGATGTCGCTGTTCGGTCCTCCGCCGGGCGCAGCGGCCGCGATGCTGGCTTCGGCCCCTCCGCCGGCCGACGATCACGATGTCGACGAACGTCCCGCGTTCGAGCGGCGCGCGATGCTTCGCAGCGAGCGTCACCGGCTCGTGTCCGAGGTCACCCGCCGCGACCGCACCGACCATCGCGAGGTCAACGCCTGGCTCAATCGCAAAGTCGGGGTCTCGAGCGTCGACACCGCCACGCTCGAGCAGCTCGAGCGGTCGGTCGAGCTGCTGGTCGGGAGGCTCACCCGCCGGCGGTGACGCGCGTAATGTCTGGGGCGTGCCGCGGTTCTCACCTCCCGACGCAAGCCGCGCCCCCCGCTACACAGGGATCCGGACGTTCGCGCGGCTTCCTCACGTGACCCTGCCGCATGAAGGCGTCGACGCCGCCGTGATCGGCATCCCGTTCGACACCGCGACCAGCTTTCGGTCCGGCGCGCGATTCGGCCCGGAGGCGATCCGGTCGGCATCGGCGTTGCTGCGCCCGTATCACCCGGCGCTTGACGTCGACGTGTTCGGGACGCTGTCGCTAGTCGACGGAGGCGACCTCGAGATCACGCCGGGGAACGCGCTTCGCACCACCGAGCAGATCGCTTTGGCACTCGAGCCCATCGTTGCCGCAGGGATCGTCCCGCTGGTACTCGGCGGCGACCACTCGATCGTGCTCGGCGAGCTGCGCGCGCAGGCCGCGGTGCACGGGCCGGTGGCCCTGGTGCTGCTGGATGCGCACGCGGACACGTGGGATCAGTACTACGGCGAGCGCTACTTCCACGGGACCCCGTTCCGGCGCGCGCTCGAGGAGGGGCTGCTGGATCCCGCGCGCTCCACGCTGGCGGGAATGCGAGGACCGCTGTATGAGGCGGCCGACCTGCAGGTGCCGCGGGAGATGGGGTTTGAGCTGATCACGGGACAGGAACTAGTCGGCATGTCGCCGGCTGAGTACGGCGAGCGCGTCCGCGCGCGGCTCGGGAGCGGCCCGGTCTACCTGTCGTTCGACATCGACGTGCTCGATCCGGCGTCGGCGCCGGGAACGGGGACTCCGGAAGTCGCGGGGTTGCAGCCTCGCGAGGCGCTGGCGTTCCTGCGCGCGCTCGCGGGTCTCTCGTTCACCGGCTTTGACGTCGTCGAGGTCGCGCCGCCCTACGACTCGCCCGGCCAGGTGACAGCGCTGACCGCGGCGGCCGTCGCCTACGACCTTCTCGCCCTGCTCGCGGTGACACGCCGTGGCTGACACGGTCCTCGTGGCGTGCTGTCAGCTCGCGCCGCGGATCGGCGAGCTGGAGGCCAACCGCGCGCTGGCGCACGACGCGATCGTCGACGCCGCCGACCGCGGAGCCCGGGTCGTCGTGCTCCCCGAGCTGATGAACAGCGGCTACGTGTTCGAGGGCCTCGACGAGGCGCAGGCGCTGGCGGAGCCGATCGACGGGGGGCCGGCGGTCGGCGACTGGACGCGGCTGGCGCACGAGCGCGGGCTGGTGATCGTCGGCGGGGTGTGTGAGCGCGAAGGCGAGACTCTGTGGAACACGGCGGTGATCGTCGACCCGAGCGGACTGCGCGCCGCATATCGCAAGGCGCACCTGTGGGACCGCGAGGGACACGTGTTCTGCGCCGGCGACGGCCCGCCTCCGGTCGTCGACACGGCGTACGGCCGGATCGGCGTGGTCGTCTGTTACGACCTCGAGTTCCCGGAGTGGATGCGCCTGCCGGCGTTCGCGGGCGCGGAGCTCGTGTGCGCGCCCGTCAACTGGCCGCGCGAGCCGCGACCGCCCGGCGAGCGTCCGCAGGAGGTCGTTCGCGTGCAGGCCTCGGCATCCGTCAACCGCATGTTCATCGCGGTCGCCGACCGCGTCGGGCGCGAACGCGGCGTCGACTGGGTCGGGGGCAGCGTGATCGTCGACCCGGCGGGCTTCCCGGTGGCCGGGCCGGCCGGCGACGAGGAAACCGTCACGGTGCTCGCGAACTGTCAGCTCGCGCAGGCGCGCGAAAAGCGGATCAGCCCGCACAACGACGTGCTGGGCGACCGCCGGCCGGAGCTGTACGGGCAGGTTGCGAACACGTTGTGAACGCGGCGTGGTAGCTTGCCCCAGCACTGACGGCGTCGGCATTCGTGGGAACGGCCCGGAAGTCCCGACCATGAAGATCTCGATTCGCCTCTACGTCATCGCGCTTGCCACGGCGTTGGCGCTGCTGTGTACAACGGCTGCAGCCGCGTCGGCGTTGACGGTGCGCGGCAGCGTTCAGCAGGTCTACGTCGTCGGCGCCCACGGCCATCAGCGGGTCGCACTGCTCGATCGTCGCGGCCACGTCGTGCAATCGCGGCACGCCGGCTCGCTGGGTGGCGTCGTCTACCGCGGCGTCAAGCCCGGCCCCGGATACCGCGTGCGGCCCGCCGGCGGGCGCGCCAGCGGTCCGGTGACGGTGATGCCCAACCGCTCCGCGCCTCCGAGCACCGGCTTCTACGGCCAGCGCATTCCAACTTCGGGCTACGGCTATCTGACGGTCCGCGACGGCATCAAGCTCGCGATCGACGTCCACCTGCCGAGCGGACCGGGGCCGTACCCCACCTTGATCGAGTACGCCGGCTACGGGTACGCAAACCCGGCGGGCCCCAACAGCGGCATCAGCCAGATCGCCACACTGCTCGGGTTCGCGGTCGTCGACGTCAACATGCGCGGCACCGGGTGCTCCGGGGGCGCCTTCAACTACTTCGACACGCTGCAGAACCTCGACGGTTACGACATCGTCGAGACGGTCGCCCACCAGCCCTGGGTGCTGCACCACAAGGTCGGGATGATGGGCATCTCCTACGGCGGCATCAGCCAGCTGTTCGTCGGCAAGACCGATCCGCCCGATCTCGCGGCGATCACGCCGCTGTCGGTGATCGACAACAGCGCCACCACGCTGTATCCAGGCGGGATCCTGAACACCGGCTTCGCGCTGCCCTGGACCAAGGAGCGCGACCAGGACGCGCTCGCCAACTCGCCGACGAACGATCAGGCCTGGGCGCTGAAGCAGATCCACGATGGCGACGCGACGTGCAAGGCCAACCAGGCGCTGCATCAGGAGGCCGTCAATCTGGTCAAGCAGGTCCGCGCCAACAGCCATTACGTCCCGTCGGTCGCCGACCCGCTGTCGCCGATCACGTTCGTGCACAAGATCAAGGTGCCGACGTACATGGCCTGCCAGTTCACCGACGAGCAGACCGGCGGCCACTGCACCGACCTCGCCGAGCACTTCACCGGGACCCGCCACAAGTGGTTCACGTTCACCAACGGCGTGCACACCGACTCGCTGGACCCCGCGACATTCAACCGCTGGTACGACTTCCTGGAGCTGTATGTCGCGCGGCGCAATCCGACCGTGTCGGCCTCGGCGCAGGCGCTCGCGCCGACGCTGTATGCGACCGCGCTCGGCGTCAACGGCGTGACGTTGCCCGACGACCCCATCCAGCACGAGCCCAGCTACGCCGCCGCCCTGGCCGCATTCCAGGGACTGCCGTCGATCCGGGTGCTGTTCGACAACGGCGCGGGCAGCGCGAACCCGGGCTCACCGTTGCCGGGATTTGAGCACTCGTTCTCGCGTTTCCCGGTGCCGGGCACGCAGGCCCGCTCGTGGTACCTCGGCCCGTCGGGCACGCTGGCCGGTGGCCCACCCGCCAAGAGCGGCCAGGCGTCGTTCAAATGGCGAAAGGCCGTCCCGGCCACCGACTTCTCGGGTAACACCGGCGCCGGCGGCCTGTGGGCGGCCACCCCGAGCTACCACTGGCTGCAGAACCCCGCCGGCACCTCGGTGTCGTTCGTGTCAGCGCCACTTAAGTCCAACACGGTGGTGTTCGGGCCGGGAGCCGTGCAGCTGTGGATCCAGGCGTCCACC
>DASYFZ010000625.1:0-1844 GCA_036000295.1 Solirubrobacteraceae bacterium | reverse complement strand
CGGCGCACCGCCAGACTCCTTCAATCAGCGCGGGCAGGATTGGGCCCTTCCGCCGTGGCGCCCCGATGCCCTCCTCCGCACCCAGTTCGCGCCGTATCGGCAGATGCTGACGGCGATTCTTGCCCGCGGTGGCGGCATCCGCGTTGACCACGTCATGGGATTGTCGCGGCTGTGGTGGGTGCCGCCCGGCCACACCCCGGACGCCGGGACTTACGTCTCCTACGACGAGACGGCGCTGCTCGACCTGTTGGTGGAAGTTGCCACCAGCCGCGGCGGAATCGTCGTTGGCGAGGACCTCGGGACGGTCGAGCCGCGGATGCGGACCGCCCTTCGCGAACGCGGGGTTCTCGGATCGGCGGTCCTGTGGTTCGAACGTGTCGACGACCGAGCGGACGGACCGCCTAAGCCTCCGTCGGCTTGGTCGGAGTTGGCGGTGGCGAGCATCTCGACCCACGACCTGCCCACCGCGCACGGCTGGCTCGCGGACGAGCAGGTCCGCGTTCGGGCCGAACTGGGTCAGCTGGGTCGACCCGTCGAGCAGGAAAGGGCGGCGGCCGGTGCTGAACGCACCGCGTTGCTGACCGCGCTGACCCAGTTGGGACTGCTGGCGCCGGCTGAGCTGGACGACCCGGACGTCGTGGTGCTGGCGATGCACGCCTACCTCGCAGCCAGCCCGGCGCTCGTGCTGCTGGCCTCCCCGTACGACGTGATCGGCGAGCTGCGCCAGCCCAACCTGCCAGGCACCACCGACGAGTACCCCAACTGGCGCCTGCCGCTCGGCGTTTCCCTCGACGCCCTGCTCGATGATCCCCGCGTGGCCCGGACCGCCACCGTTTTGCGACGCGGGCGAGACCTCGCCTAACGCGCCCAGCGGCCTGCTAGGGTCTGTACCCGTCGCCCGGCCACTGGTCGACACGCGCCGCTAGCTCAATTGGCAGAGCAGCGGACTCTTAATCCGCGGGTTCGGGGTTCAAGTCCCTGGCGGCGCACCCGCTCTGACCTGCGCGTTTACCGCTTCAAGGTGCGTGTAGGCAGATCTACGCTTCTCATATGTAGCCATCTCTGTAGCCAAGCGCCTCCGAGGCTTCCGAAGCGGTCCACCCGTCGATCGAGGGCGGATCCACACGGCTGAGCACCCCCCACCCTTAAGTGGGGTCAACGTGGGGATCGCGCCAGGAGTGGCGCTCCCCCGGCGAACGAGGGAGGTGGGCAGTGTCAAGGCGGCTCGGTACAACCGAACGCAAAGGTCCACCTAGTTCAAGATCGACCATTGCCGCACGTAGGAGTGCCCGACTCGCACTGGAATCAGGGATGGGGTCACGGAGGCTCGACGTGTCAGTGAGGAGTCCGGCGCGAACCGACCGTTGGCTGCTCCTGCGTGAGTGGACCGCGCGACAACCCAGATGGTTGCGGGCGTCCTGGAGGACGTGCGGACGTTCCAACGCGGAGGCCCGCTCGATGACGCTACGCGTCTGCGGCTGACTCCAAACTGACCGGGGCGATTCGTCGGACCCCTCCTCCGAAACGGACATTAAATCGAACAACGGGAGAAAGTTGGCGCGGCCGACCAGTTGACGCCGACCGACCAGCCCGAGTCGAGGGCGGCCTGCCCGAAGGCCGCCTGACAGCCGCGGCCGGGCATGCCGCCCTCCCTCGATCCGGGGCGGCGAGGTTAGGTGCGCGCGCGCTGCCGCTGGTAACTACGTCGCACGAGGTCTACGGCAGGCCCGACGTCATCAAGGTCACGGACGTGGGCATGGATGTAGTCGGGGCGACCTGCCACGACGACGCCGCCCGGCGGGAACTCCCCACCGCTCAGGCCACGGATGTAGAGCGAGATGTGG
>DASYFZ010000597.1:0-2647 GCA_036000295.1 Solirubrobacteraceae bacterium | reverse complement strand
GCACATGCATCTGTTCGGGACCAACCACGACCAGCTCGGGACGATTGCCGTCGGGCAGCGCGAATGGGCGCTGATGAACCCGCGGGCGCAGATGAAGAACCCGATGACGCTCGAGGACTACCACGCCTCCCGCTGGGTCGTCGAGCCGCTTCACCTGTTCGATTGCTGCGTGGTGTCCAACGGCGCGATTGCGGTGCTCGTCACCTCCGCGGAGCGGGCGCGGGACTTGCGCCAGCCGCCGGTGTACCTACGGGGTTTCGGGCAGTGCGCGCCGGGCGATCCGGCGCGGGCGGAGCGTGAGCCGTCGGTCCATACCGGCGCCGGGAAGTCTGGGCAGCTCGCGCTGGCGCAGGCGGGGATCGGGCTCTCGGACGTAGACGTGCTCGAGCTCTATGACTGCTACACGTACACCGTCCTGGTCACCCTCGAGGACTACGGGTTCTGCGAGAAGGGCGACGGCGGCGTGTTCGTCGCCGACGGGAAGCTCGGCCCCGGCGGCTCGTTGCCGTGTAACACCGGCGGCGGCCAGCTCTCCTCCTTCTACATGTGGGGCTTCACGCCGCTATCGGAGGGCGTGATCCAAGCGCGCGGTCAGGGGGGCGAGCGGCAGATCGACAAGCACGACCACGTGCTCGTCTCCGGCAACGGCGGCGTCCTGAACTTCCACTCAACGACGATCCTCAGCAAGCACGACGGATAGGAACCACGATGAGCACGACCACCGCGCCGGCCAAGCCGGTGCCCGTTCCCGACGAGGCCAGCGCTCCGTTCTTCGATGGCGCGCTTCGTGGGGAGTTGATGCTGCTGCGCTGCCAAGCCTGCGGCACCTACCAGTCGCCGATGGCGTACATCGGTGTCCCGTTGCGCGCCCGCTGCGTGACCTGCTTTTCCGGGGAGCTCACGTGGGCTCCTTCGAGCGGTAACGCCACGCTGTACAGCTTCGCGCTCATGCACCAGCTCTACGACGAGGCGTTCGCTGCCGAGATTCCATACAACATCGCGGTCGTCGAGACCGAGGAGGGCGTGCGGCTGACGAGCCAGGTGGTCGACTGTCCGAACGAGCGGCTCGAGATCGGGATGGCGCTCGAGGTGACGTTCGAGCTCATGAGTGACGCGGTGGCTGTCCCAAAGTTCAGGCGTCGCGCATGAGCTACGACCACGTCATCTACGAGAAGAAGGGTCATGTCGCCTACGTGACCCTCAACCGGCCGGAGCGGATGAACGCTCTCGACAAGCACTCGCACCGCGAGCTGATCGAGATCTTCGATGACTTCGCGTCCGACGGCAACGCTTGGCTGGCGATCATCACCGGCGCCGGCGACCGCGCATTCTGCGCCGGGAACGACCTGAAAGCGACGGCAGATGCTTCGGCAAACGGGGAGGACCGGGTCGACACTCGCTCGCGATTTGGCGCGATCACGCGCGGCTACAACTGTCCGAAGCCACTGATCGCAGCGGTCAACGGCGTGGCCGCAGGCGGCGGTTTCGAGATCGCGCTCGCATGTGACCTCGTGATCGCCGCCGACACCGCTCGCTTTGCGCTGCCCGAGCCGCGCGTCGGGCTGATTGCGGGCGCGGGTGGGATTCACCGGTTGTCGCGGCAGATCCCGCTCAAGCACGCGATGGGGATGCTCCTCACCGGCCGCTTTGTCTCGGCGCAGGAGGGCCACGGCTTCGGTTTCGTCAACGAGGTGGTGCCGGCGGGGGAGCTCATGGCCGCTGCGGAACGTTGGGCCGGCCAGATCCTGGCGTGCTCGCCGCTGCTCGTGTCACTCACCAAGGAATCGGCGCACGCCGGCTTGGGCCTCCCCGTCGACGAGGCGATCGACGGCGATTGGCAGGAGAGGATCCCGCGGATGCTTGCCTCCCAGGACTACATCGAGGGCCCGAAGGCGTTCTCCGAAAAACGCAAGCCGGCCTGGACAGGGACGCTCGGGGCGTGATTGCAGATGAGCCCCAGCAACCTCAAGCTCGGTCTCAGCACAGGCCTGCTGTCGGGCCGGGCCTCGCTATCGGAGACATGTGAGACCGTCAAGGAGGCCGAGCGCCTCGGCTTCGACTCGGTCTGGGCGTCGGAGACCTACGGTAGCGACGCGCTGACACCGCTGGCGTGGTGGGGGTCACACACCGAGAAGGTCGGGCTTGGGACGACCATCGTCCAGATCAGCGCTCGCCGCCCGACCGCGACAGCCATGGCGGCGATGACGATGGACCATCTCAGCGGTGGCCGCTTCATGCTCGGGCTTGGCGTGTCGGGCCCTCAGGTCGTTGAGGGGTGGTACGGCGAACCGTTCGCAAAGCCGTTAGCCCGGATGCGCGAATACGTATCGATCGTGCGTGACGTCTTCGCCCGGCGCGAGCCAGTCAGCTCCGAGGGCCCCCATTACCCTCTGCCCGTGCAGGGGCGCGAGGGGATCACTGGACTGGGCAAGCCGCTGAAGTCGATCCTGCGTCCGCTGAGCGAGCGCATTCCGATCTACATCGCCGCCGAGGGTCCCAAGAACATCGCCTTAGCCGCCGAGATCGGGGACGGCTGGCTGCCGCTCTACTACTCCCCCTACTACGACGCCGAGCTCTACCGTCCGTGCCTGGAGGAGGGATTTGCCCGGCGCGGGGGGCAGCCCGACGAGTTCGTGATCGCCCCCTC
>DASYFZ010000589.1:0-9118 GCA_036000295.1 Solirubrobacteraceae bacterium | reverse complement strand
TACGGGCTGCCGGCCGAGCCCGCCGCCGCCGCCGTGGTCATGTACCACGCGATCGCTCTGTGGGTCCCGACGCTGGGCGGCACGGTGAGCTTCGTGCGGCTGCGAAAGACGGTGCCGGCCAAGGCTCGCTCGCTTGCGGCCGTGGAGGCCGAGGAGGCCTCAGCCCGCGATAACGTGGCCAGGCTTCCGAACGGCGCGCGCGAGCTCGCCGCATAACGCGCAACTAACCAAAAAATGGTTACGTGCCCGATTGCAGGGTAAACGTGTTTAGCCGGAACAGGCAACCCGGCATCAAAACATGTTCAAATTCCTGCAAATACGCAGTTCGGGGGCTCGTTTCAGGCCCAAGCGCTCACCGCGCGCTGAGAAGCGCTTCGAGCCGGAGCGCCCAGTGCGCGTGTACTCGCTGCTGCTGCCGCCGACGCTGCCGCACGACCGCAAATAGCTTCGGCCGCACGGGCGGCTCCTCACAGCTCGCCGAGTTCGCCCGGTTCGCCCAGTTCGTTCAGCTCGACGCCGAAGCTCCGCTTCAAGCCCTCTCGACCGTCGGCTGAGAGGTGCACCGCACGGCTGTTACGGGCGCGGCTCAACCACCCGAGCTCGAACATCCGCGTGGTCAGCGCCGCGCCGAGCGACCCGGCGAGATGGTGGCGCTGCTCACTCCAGTCGACGCAGTAGCGGATCAGCGGCCGCCTGCGTGGAAGCGCCTCGAAGTCGACCCCGAACTCCCGCAGCTCCTGCGCACCCTGCGGGGTCAGGCGATAGTCCAGGTCAAATCCGGGCGACGAAAGCCGGTCCGCGTCAGCGGCGGCGGGTTCGAACACCCCATCGCCGCCGGTCAACAGCTCGCGCTCGAGCAGGGCCGACATCAGCGCGGTTCCCAGCATCCCGGCGAGATGGTCGTAGCACGTCCGCGCGAACCTCACGGCCTGCGCCTGGGTGCCCTGGCGAAGGGAGCGCACGGGCGCGGGCGGTGACAGCCGCGCGAGCGCCTCGATCAGGTCGGCGACCTCGGGACCGGCGAGCCTGAAGTACCGGTGCCGGCCATGGCGCTCGACGACGAGCAGCCCGCCCTTGACGAGCTTTCCGAGATGGGCGCTCGCGGTCGATGCCGCAACCCCCGCCTCTCCGGCGAGCACCGTCGCCGGCAGCGCGCGTCCGTCGCCGAGCGCGAGCAGCACCCGTGCGCGAGCCGGGTCGGCCACCAATGCGCCGACGCGGGCGATATCGGCATCTCCGCGCATACCTTCAAGGTAGCGCAGCGATTATTCGCTGCCCGACGAATTATCCGACGCGGTGGACGCCGGCCAGCAGCCCGGCGTAGGAGCGCACCAGCGCCGCGCGCTCTTGATCGATCAGCGGGCTGGCGAGGTCACGGCCCTCCCCGACCCACTGGTCGGAGTAGCGCATCGCCAGCGCCCGCTGTTCGGCGGCCAATCGCACATCGGCATCGGGCGCGCCGTACAGATACGCGTACAGTGCCGCGAGTGCGTCGACCAGCGGGCCATCGCCTCCGTCCTGCTCGGCATGCTGATGCTCGCGGTGCACGCGCCACCATTCGACCTCGAGCCGGGCGGCCGTGGCCGGGTCGAACGACTCTCCGTGGCGCCGCTTGAGCAGCGCGTAGAAGCGCTCCATCGTGCGGCGTGCTCCATCGGGGTCGTTGTCGGGGAACGGCGCCCACAACTGGTTGGCCCGCAGCACCAGCCAGGAGCCGTACAACGTCTCGTGCCAAGGCAACCCAAACGTGTGGCGCGTCAGTCCGACGGCCGCACGCAGGAACCGCAGCCATTCGCGGCGGTAATAAGTCACCCAGGCGTCGGTTTCAAGCGATCCTACGCGCCGCGGGTCAAAGGCCCGATAGGCCTTGATCGATTGCCCTCTACGTGCCCGCTTGGAGCGGTTGCCCGGCTTCGCCCTCGCCATGTCGGGGCGACCCTAACCGATCGATCAGCCACTCGGTGAAGGCGTCTGCGGGCAGTGGTCGGCTGACGTGATAGCCCTGGATCAGGTCGCAGCCCAGCGCCGCAAGGCGGTCCAGCGTGCCCTGATCCTCGACGCCCTCGCCGATCACCTTCATCCCGAGGTCGTGCCCAAGGTTGATCGTGGAGCGAACGATGATCATGTCGCTCTCGTCGTGCATCATCGGCGAGACGAACGACCGGTCGATCTTCAACTCGTCGACGGGGAGGCGCTTGAGCATCGACAGCGACGAGTAGCCGGTGCCGAAGTCGTCGATCGATACGTGCACGCCGAGCGCGCTCAGCGCGAGCACGGTCTGCAACGAGCGATCCGGGTCGGCCATGATCATGCTCTCGGTGATCTCGACACGCAGCGCGCTGGCCGCGAGGTCATAGCGCTTGAGGCGCTCCTCGATCTGGCGCGGGAGGTCCTGGTCGAGCAGGTTACGGACCGACAGGTTGACCGCCACCGACAGGGCGTGGCCGGTGCGGTGCCACGCTCCGCATTGGGCGAGGGCGCCCTCGAGCACCACCCACGTCAGCGGGCCGATCAGCCCGGTCTGCTCAGCTACCGGGATGAACGAACCCGGAGGGATCATCCCTAGTTCGGGGTGCTGCCAGCGGGCCAGGGCCTCGGCGCTGACGACCGCGCCCGTGTGCGCATCGACGATCGGCTGGTAGTGGGTCAGGATCTCGTCGCTCTCGAGCGCATGCCGCAGGTCCGAGAGCACGGTCAGGCGGTCGCGGGAGTGGCGGTCGAGCTCGGCGGCGTAGAGCCTGTGGCCGGCGCGCGCCTCCTTTGCCGCGTACATCGCCACATCGGCGCCGCGCAACAGCGCTCCCGAGTCATCGCCGTCGTGCGGGAAGCGCGCGATCCCGAGGCTGGCTCCGATCTGGAGGATCATCTGCTCGACCGCAAACGGCCGCTGCACCTCGTCGATCAGCGCGATCGCGATCCTGTGCAGGCGGTCGGGGTCGTCGGTCCGCTCACCCGGGAACACGGCGAACTCGTCGCCTCCCAGCCGCGCCACGAGCCCGTCGGCCCCAACCGTGCGCGCGAGTCGCGGGCCCAGCTCGCGCAGGAGCTGATCGCCGTAATGATGGCCGAGCGTGTCGTTGATCTCCTTGAAGTGGTCGAGATCGAGCAGCATCACCGGGAAGCTGCCACCGGACTCGCGCGCCGACGCGATCTCCTGCTCGAGCCGTGCCTGGAAGCGCTCGCGGTTGGCGACGCCGGTCAGCTCATCGGTGGTGGCGATCTGGGCGAGCCGGTAGCCGCGGCGCTTTGACGTCAGCAGCTCTCCGACCAGGTACTGGAAGATCACGATCATCACGCCGGTGACGGCGAGGCCGACGGTCCCGGTGCGCAGTACGACGTACACCGAGATCATCGTCAGCAGGCCCGACAACACCTGCGCCGACAACAGCGGCAGCAGAGCCTCGCGCACCGCGTCGCTCATGCGCCCGCGTTCGACGTAGCAGCGGTACGCGGCCGTCCACAGGAAGTGCAGGGCCAGCGCCCACAGGAACGCGACGAACACAAGCAGGCAGTAGCCGAGCGCCCAGCGGTTGAGGTGGGTGGCGCGCGTGGCCGCGCTCAGCCCGAACCCGGTCGCCAGCAGCAGCCACGCGTGGCTCGTCGTGTCGTTGCGCAGGTAGTGGACGGGGCGGCGCGGCGAGGACACGAGCCATCGCACACACATCACGCCGGCCCCGATCATGGCCGCCGGCCCGGCGCCCAGGACGACGATCGCGAGCATCAGTCCCGGCGCCGCTCCGGACACCTTCAGCCGCGTCATGCCGGCGTCCAGCGTGGTCAGGTCACTGGCGACGGTCAGGGCGGCGATCACGAGCATTGGCCACAGGCTCCAGCGCATCGAGTGCGCCGTCAGGGCGATGATCGCGGCGGCGCCGATCAGCGCACACGCCTGCGCGACCACGATCCCGCGGCCGGGGCGCTGCGGCATAGCGTCAGATGCTGGGGCCGCATGGATACCCATCCCCTGGGTGATCGGCGGCCCCCGCTGCTTCTTCAAGGCGCGTCCACGGGAGTTGGACGCGCCTCGGCGGCGCTGAGGTGCTGTCGGTACGGAGTGGGGGCTAGCTCTTGCTGACCGTCGTCGACTCGTGCTCGCCCTTGCCGCGCACGAGCGGGCCGTCGTACGCGCCCGGCTTCGCCCGCACCTTGCCGCCCGGGAACGCCAGCCGGATGATCGTGCGCTGCACCATTCCAAGCTGCTGGTGGAACGGGCCGGAGTTGTACGGCAGCCCGTAGCGCATGCAGATCTCGCGGACCTTCGGGGCGATCTCGCCGTAGCGGGTGCTCGGCATGTCGGGGAACAGGTGGTGCTCGACCTGATAGCCGAGGTTGCCGCTCATCACGTGGAACAACGGGCCGCCGTCGATGTTTGCCGCGCCGGTCAGCTGGCGCACGTACCAGCCGCCACGCGTCTCGTCGTCGGTCTCCTCCTGCGTGAACGTGTACGTCTGGTCGGGGAAGTGGCCGCAGAAGATGATCGCGTAGGACCAGACGTTGCGGATCACGTTGGCGACCGCGTTGGCCTGCAGCGTGCGGATGAACGGCTCGCGGAACGAGCGCCGCTCGACCAGCCGCTTGACGATCGCCTTGCGGGCGCGCGGGCCACCATGGCGCCACGCGACCTTCGCCACGGTTCGCTTCGCCGCACGCTTGGCGGGGCTCTCAGAGCGCTCCTTGGCGGCGATCATGCCGGCGTCGATGAGCGTCATCACGAGCCCGCTGATGAACGGCCACGCGATGTAGTCCTTGACGATCTGGGTGCGGGCCTTGCCGCCGATCCCCTTGAGCTCTGAGAGCAGCTCCTCCTTGCTCTTCTCGCCCTTGCGGATCGCCTCGAGGTCGAGGTCGTGGACGGCGACGCCCCATTCGAACAGGAACGCCAACAGGATGTTGTAGAACGGCTGCGCGAGATAGACGGGATGCCACTTCTGGCTGGGGTCGATCCGCATGATCTCGTAGCCGAGATCACGGTCCTTGCCGAGGATGTTTGTGTAGGTGTGGTGGATGAAGTTGTGGGAATGGCGCCACGCCTCGGCGGTCGAGGCGGTGTCCCAATCCCACGCCCGTGAGTTGATCACCGGGTCGTTCATCCAGTCCCACTGCCCGTGCAGGACGTTGTGGCCGATCTCCATGTTCTCGAGGATCTTCGCCAAGCCGAGGGTCGAGGCCCCAAGGATCCAGGGGATGCGCCAGCGGGAGGCAACGAGCTCGGCGCGGCCGAGCAGCGCCATGCGCCGCTGCAACCCGATGATCGAGCGGATGTATTTCGCATCTCGGTCTCCGAGGCTGGCCTTGACCTGCTCGTGGAGCTCGTCGAACTCGCGCCCGATCTCCTCGATCTGCTCGGGGGTCAGGCGGTGCAGCGGGTTATCCGCCGTGTCGACGGGTGCGCTGCCGTTCGATCGGTGGCCATCCTGACTGACGGTCGCCATATTGCCTTCTCCCTGAATCGTTGATTAGTGCTTCTCGTCGCAGATACGGTCGTACCGAGAGGCGTGTCGGGTGGATGACTGGCAAGGACGCAGGAGGCGTGGCGCAGCAGCGCTGCGCGAGCCTCCGAGGACGAAGCCAGGCGCCGCCCGAGACGGCTCGAATACGGCTGTATCTGCGATGGGGAGCACCTTCTTATAGGTCGATTTCGATCGGTCCCTCGGGTGCGCTGATGCACGTCCGGATGACCTCGCCTTCCTGCCCGTACACCTTCCCGTTGCGCAGGTCGCGAACCCTTCCGGAGCGAAGCTCGCCGACGCACGTGTGGCAGATCCCCTCACGGCATCCGTACGGCAGGTCCAGTCCGGCCTCCTCGCCCGCGACGAGAATCGGCACGCTGCCGTCGGACTCCGCCTCGCAGTCGGACTTGCAGAACTTGATCGTGCCGCCGTCGCCCTCGTCGCCTTCGCCGAGGCCGAGCTTTGGCTGGAAGCGCTCCATGTGCAGGCGATCGCACTCGCCGTGCTCGTCCCAGTGGTCGCTGAGCGCTTCGAGCATGTCGCTCGGACCTGAGATGTAGGCCTCGCGCTCGCGCCAGTCGGGGCACAGCTGCTCGAGATCGTGCGGGGTCATGCGGCCGTTGTCGCCGGTCAACTGCTCGTGCAGCTTGAAGCCTTCATGCCGGCGGTCCAGCGATCGCAGCTCATCGCCGAAGATCACCTCGTCGGTCTTGCGCGCCGAATGCAGGATCACCACGTCGCGGATCTCGTCGGCGCGGTCGAGGTGGCGCAGCATCGACATGATCGGGGTGATGCCGCTGCCGGCCGTGATGAACAGCAGCTTTTCCGGGGTCTCGTCGGGAAGCACGAAGTCGCCCTCGACGCCGCCCAGCGAGACGATCGTTCCCGGCTTTGTCTTGCTCACCAGGAACGGCGACACCTGTCCCTCGTCGACGTTCTTGACGGTCACGCTGATCAGCCCGTCGGGCTGATACGGGTCCGACGTCAGCGAGTAGGCGCGCCAGTGACGGACGCCGTCGATGTCGACGCCGATGCGCAGGTACTGGCCGGGCTGATGGCCGGGCCAGCGGTAGCCGGGCTTGATCGAGATCGTCGCCGCGTCGCGGGTCTCGCGCTTGACGTGCTTGACGCGCCCGCGCAGCTCGCGGGTGGACCACAAGGGGTTGACGAGCTCCAGGTAGTCGTCCGGAAGCAGGGGAGAGCTCAGCGAGCTGAGCGCCTTCAGCACTCGCCGCTGGATCGGATGGACGTTGGGGGGTGCGCCTCGTTCCGGCATCTACTCAGGAGTAATATACATTTCGGTAGGTTTCCAAACACGTCTTGACCTCATACCGCGCCAAATCTCGTAGCCGCCGCCACCGGCCCCGGAAGGCCGGCACGCGCGGTATGCCTCGCAGGGATCGCGAGCAGTCGATCCTCGACGCCGCCGGCCAGGTGTTTGCGCGTGGCTACCACGGAGCCTCGATGGACCAGATCGCCGGCTTGGCGGACGTGTCAAAGCCGATGCTTTACGCATATTTCGGTTCCAAGGAGGGCCTGTACGTAGCGTACGTCGATCGCACCGGGCGTGAGCTACTTACCCGGCTGGCCGGGGCGACAACGCCCGACGATCAGCCCTCGGTTCGATTGCGCGCCGGGATCCTGGAGTTCCTCGCGTTCATCGAGGAGCACCGCGACGGCTGGCAGGTGTTGTTCGGCGAGCTCACGTCGATCGGCCCGGTGGTCGACGAGGTCGCGGCGCTTCGGCGTCGGATCGCCGAGTGGATCATGGCCGTGCTCGCGGGCGCGACACGGGCGCAGGGACACGTGCCCGACATCTCCGTGGAGGCGACCGCCCACATGATCGTCGGGGCCGGGGAATCACTGGCGAACTGGTGGCTGGAGCACCCTCACGTGCGACGCGATCAGGTGGCCGACTGGTACATGGGAATGATCCTCGCGGCCGCCTCGGCGGCGACCGGAGAGGGGCGCTCTCCTGAAACGCGAGACGCATGAGTCATCATGGATGTAGATGAGCTCATTTCGCGAGATACGTGGCGCCACCGGCGACGCAGGCTCTGGACGCGGCAGGCGCCGCGGCGAGCCGCCGTCGCTGATGGATCCTGAGCGCAAGCGCGATCCCCATCGGATCCTGGCGCTGTTCGCCCCCTACCGGGCGCGGCTGGCGGCGGTCATGGGCCTGATCGTGTTCGCCTCGGTGTTGGGCATCATCTCGCCGTTCCTGCTCAAGGCGGTGCTCGACACCGCGCTGCCGGACCGCAACGGCACGCTGCTGACAGAGCTTGTGCTGGGCATGATCGGGATCTCGATCGCCACCGCGGCGATCACCGTCTGGCAGACATACATCTCCAACGTCGTCGGTCAGCGCGTCATGCACGACCTGCGGGCGGCGGTCTACCGGCACCTGCAGCGGATGTCGCTCGCGTTCTTCACGCGGACGCGAACCGGCGAGGTCCAGTCGCGCATCGCCAACGACATCGGTGGCATCGACAGCGTGGTGACGACGACGGCGACCTCGATCGCGCAGAACGTGACCACCGTGATCGCCACGCTCGTCGCGATGGTGATCCTCGACTGGCGCCTGGCGGCGCTGTCGCTGATCTTCGTGCCCGCGTTCGTATACCTGACCCGCCGGGTCGGGCAGATCCGGCGAAGAATCACGACCGAGCGCCAGAAGCGGCTCGCCGATCTCTCGGCGCTCGTCAACGAATCGTTGTCGGTGTCGGGGATCATGCTCGGCAAGACGATGGGCCGCGGCCGCGATCTGGCCGACCGCTTCACCACCGAGTCCGGCGACATTGCCGAGATCGAGGTGCGCTCGCGGATGGCGGGCCGCTGGATGATGTCGACGATCCAGATGGTGTTCGCGATCCAGCCGGCGCTTGTGTACTGGATCGCCGGGCAGAGCTTCGTGCACGGCAACACCGCGATCTCGATCGGCACGGTGGTCGCGTTCACGCAGCTGCAGACACGTCTGCTGTTCCCGATCCAGAGCCTGCTCTCGACCGGCGCCGACGTCGAGGCGTCACTGGCTCTGTTTGACCGCATCTTCGAGTACCTCGACCTGCCCGTCGACATCGTCGAGAAGTCCGATCCCGTGCAGCTTCGTCCGAGCGAGGTGCTCGGCGAGGTTCGATTCGACGACGTCTCGTTCCGCTACGGAGACGGGGATGAAACGCCCTGGACACTCCACGACATCGACCTTGTGGTGCCGGCCGGCACGCGAACGGCGGTAGTCGGCGAGACCGGTGCGGGCAAGACGACGCTCGGCTATCTGGCGGCGCGGCTGTACGAGCCGCAGCGCGGCCGGGTCACGATCGACGGCGTCGACGTCCGCGACGCGAGCCTCGAGTCGCTCGCGGCGACAGTCGGCGTCGTCTCGCAGGAGACGTACCTGTTCCACGCGAGCGTGCGCGAGAACCTGCGTTTCGCGCGGCCCGACGCAACCGATGAGGAGATCGACGAGGCGGTGCGCACCGCGCGGATCGCCGATCTGATCGCGTCGCTTCCCGACGGATACGACACGATCGTCGGCGAACGCGGATACCGCTTCTCGGGCGGCGAGAAGCAGCGCATGGCGATCGCCCGCACGATCCTGAGAAACCCGCCGGTGCTCGTGCTCGACGAGGCCACCAGCTCGCTCGACACGCAGACCGAGGCCGCGCTAC
>DASYFZ010000583.1:0-5214 GCA_036000295.1 Solirubrobacteraceae bacterium | reverse complement strand
GTATACCGCCGGGCAGGTGATCGTGGCCGCCCACGCGTACGGGTCGGCCAAGCTGTTGCATCACATGCAGCACAAGGGTCGCCTCACCGGCCTGTCGAGCGAGCTCGGTAAACGCGCGCGAACGAACTCCGAACAGCTGCTTTACATCACGCGCACCCACGAGGAGTGGGAGCAGGACCCCGAGCGGATCCACATCATGCCGGGGTCGGTCACGATCACCTCGGGTACGTGGCCAGATCCGGTGACGAGCATCGAGCCGACCTATTGGGGGCTGGGAAGCAACGTGTTCGCGTTCCTGGGGACCTACCACCAGCACGGCGAGCAGAAGCACTCGTTTGAGTCCTGGCTCAAAGAGATCCTCAAGCACCCCAGCGAGGAGATCCTGCCCGCCGACCCGCGCCACTGGTCAGAGCGGTCCTTCGTCGCGCTGTGCTCACAAACGACCGACACCTCGATCGAGCTCTACTGGCACGACGGGCTGCTGCACTCAAAGCCATCCGGAACACCCCCATCGGTCCACGTCCCCGCGATCGAGGAGTTCGTCGACCGCATCGCCAAACAGCTCGGAGCGCACGAGGCGGCACTCGCGACCGAGGTCATCAACCGCAACGCCTCCGCGCACTTCGTCGGCGGGATCCCGATCGGCGAGAGCAGCGACACCGGCGCTGTCGACCCCTACCTGCGCATGTTCGGCCAGCCGGGACTCCATGTCATGGACGGCAGCGTGATGCCCGCCAACCCCGGCGTCAACCCATCGCTATCGATCGCAGCGCTCGTCGAACGCGCGATCTCGCTGTGGCCCAACAAAGGCGACTCCGACACCAGACCACCCCTCGGATCCGGTTACGAGCGCATCGACCCGATCATGCCGCACCGTCCGATCGTGCCCCCGGGCGCTTCGGGCGAGCTGCGGCTGGATGCGACCAAGGAAGACGTCGTCCCCGCATACCCGTACTGAACATGCGGGGCACTCGAAAGGAGAAACGATGACCGAGCTCGCCACCGACGCGTTCCGTACGCTCGGGCCGGCTGATGCGATCCCGAACGATTTCGTCGTTCCCTACTACCTGGACGACCGCAAGCTCCGCGTCTCAGTCGCGCGTGTCGCCGGCCACCTCTACGCGTTTGACGACCTCTGCCCCTGCGCCGACCAGGCATGTCCGCTGTCGGGAGGGCTGCTCACCGGCACGACGCTCATGTGCCAGTGCCACGGCTCCCGGTTCAACGTCGTCAGTGGCGCCGTGCTCAACGGTCCGGCCACCGATGCGCTGAACGTCTACGAGGCGCGAGAGGTCGACGGCAGCGTTCAGATTCGCGTCTGAATACCCCGATGGCGAACATGGCGCCCACTCTCAAGGCCGTCGCACTGGCGCTGTTTCCGGCGCTGGTGCTGATGCTCGCGTTCGCGTTCTTCTACGTCGGCGCCTTCCACGAGCCGACGCCGCACAACGTGCCGCTGGCCGTCGTCGGGCCGCCCACGGCTGCCGCGCAGCTCAACCGCCTGCCCGAAGAACCGCTCGACGCCCGTCGGGCATCGTCCCGCGCCGACGCCCTGTCGCAGATCAACGATCGCAAGGTCTACGGTGCCTACGACGCGGGCACGAACCGCCTGTTCGTCGCCTCGGCCGCCAACCGCGCAACTGCCGTCGCGCTGGAGCAGGTGTTCGACCGCATCGCCGCGGCGCAGAATCGGCCGGCCGTGCGTGTCACCGACGTCAAGCCGCTGCCGCTCAGCGATCCGAATGGCACCGCCGCGTTCTACGCGGTGATCGCGTGGGTGTTCGGCGGTTACATCGGCGCGACGCTGATCGGGCTGATCGGGAACGCGCGGAGCACCAGCAGGCGGCGCGCGGCCGCACGCGTCGGAGCGCTGGCCGCATTTGCCGTCGTCGCGGCGATCCTCAGCGTGATCATGTTGCGCGTGTGCTTTGACACGTTCTCGGGCCACGTTGTCGCGATGTGCGCGATCGGAGCACTGACGATCTTCGCCGGTGGCGCTGCAACCGCAGGCATCCAGGCCGCCGCCGGACCGGCGGGGACCGGGCTCGTGATCCTCGTGTTCGTGATCCTCGGAAACTCCGCCTCCGGCGGGCCGTTCGCACGGCCGTTGCTGCCGGGGCTATGGCGGACGATCGGCGGCTTGTTGCCACCCGGCGCGGCTGTCGATCTGGCTCGGTCGGCTCTGTTCTTCGGCGGCGCGCGGATCGCCGGTCCGATTCTCGTGCTGGCGGTCTGGGCGCTATTCGGTACCGCGCTCGCCCTCGCACTGGGCGGGCGGATCATGAACCCGGTCGACGTCGAAGCGGAGGCCGCCGCGGGCGCCGCCGTGTGATGCGAGATCTGAACATCCGTTCAGCTATTCTCGTCTCATGGCACACGGTGGCATCGAGCACGCTCCATCAGAGCTAGAGCCGGATTTCACCCAGGCGCTCGCGGAGACGATGCAGGCGCTCGCGACGCCGAGCCGCCTGCGCATCCTCGGGCACCTGCACGCCGGGCCGTCGTCGGTCAACGAGCTGGCCGCCGCAATCGGCATGGAGTCGTCTGCGGTCTCTCACCAGCTGCGCGTCCTTCGGCATCTCGGACTCGTCGTGGGACGGCGCGAAGGCCGGAGCATCGTCTACGACCTGTACGACGACCACGTCGGCGAGCTCCTCGAGCAGGCCATCGGTCATGTCGAGCATCTGCGGCTGGGGCGCAGCCGGTCTGCTCCCGCGGCGGCTCTGCAGGAGGCGTGAGCATGAGCGGGCCGCCAGCCGTCGCGCCGGAGCGCGGGACCGAGCATAGGCACGACCACGACCATGACCACGGGCACGGCCACTCGCACGGGCTGGTTGACGCGTCGATCAAGCGGTCGCGAGCGGGCGTGCGCGCGGTGCTCATCTCCCTTGGTGTCCTCGGTCTCGCCGCGGTCGCCCAGGCGATCATCTTCGTGCTCTCGGGCTCGGTCGCACTGCTGGCCGACCTGATCCACAACTTCGGCGACGCGTTGACCGCGGTCCCGCTCGGCATCGCCTTCGTGATGCGCTCGGAGCGCGCCGAGCGGACGGCAGGGCTGTTCGTCGTCCTGGCGATCTTCATCAGCGCCTGCGTCGCGGGCGTGGAATCCATCCAGCGCCTCATCCACCCATCGCCGCCGACCCATCTCTGGGCGCTCGCCGCCGCCGGGGCGATCGGCTACATCGGCAACTTCCTCGCCGCCAAGGTTCGCCTGGGCGCCGGCCGGCGCCTCGACAGCCCCGCGCTGATCGCCGACGGCAACCACGCCGCCGCCGACGCCTACGTCTCGCTCGCGGTCGTCGCATCGGCGATCGTCGTTGCCCTCGGCGCGCCGATCGCCGACCCGCTGATCGGCCTGGCGATCACCCTGGTGATCCTGCGGATCACCTGGCAGAGCTGGAACACGGTCCGGGGCCACGGACATCACCATCACTAGCCGAAAGCCGCGGCCCGAACCAGAGGCGACGACCGGAATCGAACCGGTGTAGACGGCTTTGCAGGCCGCTGCGTAGCCACTCCGCCACGTCGCCAGGAGTCCTGAAGCGTAGCGGCGACAGCTCAGCGCGCGGTCAACAGGACGCCGTTGCCGGACGGATCGCGTACCAGCGTGCCCGCGGACACATCGGTGGTCTCGATCCCCGCGGCGTGGACCCGTCCGAGCACTGTGGCCAGCTCCGCGGAGTCCGGAAGCTGGACCTCGTAGTGGCGAAGACCGACTGATCCGGGCGCGGGAGGCCCCGAGCCCGCGCTGTGCCATGTGTTGAGCCCCAGGTGATGGTGGTAGCCACCAGCCGACACGAACAGGGCGCCGGGGTAGCCCCGGACCATCACATCGAACCCGAGCACGCCGTTGTAGAACGCCTCGGCCTCCGGGATGTCTGAAACTTGGAGATGCACGTGGCCCATCGTGGTGCCGGCTGGAGCGCTCTGCTGAGGGCCGGACGCCTGCGAAAGCTCGCCCAGCACGTCGCGCAGGTCCAGTGGCAGGGTCGACATCTCGAGCGCGCCATTGTCGTAGCGCCACTCGTCGCGCGGCCGGTCGCGATACAGCTCGATGCCGTTGCCGTCGGGGTCAGACAGGTACAGAGCCTCCGAGACGAGGTGGTCGGACGCGCCGTCCAACGGCCACCTTGCCTCAGCCAGTCGCGCGAGCGCGAACGCCAGGTCAAGCCGGCTGGGGAACAGGATCGCGAGATGAAAGAGGCCGGTCGCGCGGCGGTCGAGCCGGGGCGCGGCACTGTCGCCGTGGAGTAGCACCAGCGGCCTGCCGTCCTGAGCGGCCAGCTCGACCGCGCCGTCGTCGCCGTCGGAAGCCTTCAGGCCGATCGCCTGCTCGTAGAACTGCCGCGACCCGGCGAGGTCCGACACGGTGAGGGCAACCGGGCCCAGGCTCGTGGCGGGATGGATCGAGGCGGTCGTCGGGGTGGGAGTGGGGGAGGGCATGGCGGCTCGCTTACGCGGTGGTCAATGAGGAGTGTGCGTGGTCGGTCAGTTTGACCACTAGGCCGCTGAGCTGCTCGCGCATCTCGGTATCGGTGAGCTCGCCGTCGGCATCGAAGTGATCCGGAGCCTTGGGCACTACCAGCTCGGCGTCGAGTACCCGGCCGCCCGCGATGCCCAGCGCCTTGCGCAGGTGGTCCTGGGCCCAGATCGCGCCATAGTCGGTCACGCTCGCGCCGATCACCGCCACGGGCTTGCCCCACAGCGAGGACGCCTGGCCGTGCGGCCGCGAAGCCCAGTCCACGACCTGCTTGAGCTGGCCGGGCAGCGTCCCGTTGTACTCCGGCGTGGAGAACAGGACCGCGTCGGCGGCCCCGATCTCCTCGCGCAGACGGGCGACCTCGGCAGGTACGTCGTCGGTGTCGTGGTCCTCGTTGTAGGGCGGGATCCGCTCGAGGCCCTCGAACAGCTCGACGTCGACACCGTCGGGAGCGTTGGCCGCGGCAGCCCGCAGCAGCGCGGTGTTGTGGGAGGCGCGCCGCAGGCTTCCTGAGATCGCCAGGATTCGCGTCATTACGCTGCCTTCACCGCCGAGACGCTGATCAGCAGCTTGACCTCGTTGGACACCAGCAGGCCGCCGTTGGGCAGCGTCTGGTTCCACTTGAGGTCGAAGTCGCGGCGGTCGATGACCGTCTCGAGCTCGAAGCCGATGCGCTCGTTGCCCCACGGGTCGGTGCCGCCCTCGGCGACCTGGCCGGTCAGCTCGATCGGCTT
>DASYFZ010000557.1:0-1976 GCA_036000295.1 Solirubrobacteraceae bacterium | reverse complement strand
CCCAGGCGAGGTCGGATTCCTGATCACGGGCATCAAGGACGTCACCAGGCTGCGCGTCGGCGACACGCTGACCGCCAAGCACAACCGCGCCACCGCCCCGCTGCCCGGCTACCGAGAGGTGAAGCCGATGGTGTTCTGCGGCCTGTTCCCGATCAACTCCGACGAGTATCCGGATCTCCGCGACGCCCTCGAGAAGCTGACGCTCAACGACGCGGCTCTGAGCTGGGAGCCGGAGACCTCAGACGCGCTCGGATTCGGCTTTCGGTGCGGGTTCCTCGGCCTGCTGCACATGGACATCGTCCGCGAGCGCCTTGAGCGCGAGTACGACCTCGAGCTGCTGGCGACGATGCCCAGCGTCGAGTACGAGGTGACGCTGACCGACGGCACCGTGCTACCGGTCCACAGCCCGAATGACTTTCCCGACGCGAGTGTCGTCGCCGAGGTGCGTGAGCCGTACATCCGCGCCTCGATCCTGACGCCCAAGGAGTACGTGGGGCAGATCATGGAGCTCTGCCAGGACCGCCGCGGCGAGCACGCCGGGATGCACTACCTGTCGTCCGAGCGCCTGCAGCTGACCTACGACCTGCCGCTGGCGGAGATCGTGCTCGACTTCTTCGACCAGCTGAAGTCGCGCACTCGCGGCTACGCCTCACTGGACTACGAGCTGATCGGGATGCGCGAGTCCGACCTCGTCAAGCTCGACATCCTGCTCGCCGGCGACCCGGTGGACGCGCTGTCGATGCTCGTGCACAAGAGCAAGGCCTACGACGCCGGGCGCGCCCTGACCGAGAAGCTGCGCAAGAAGATCCCGCGCCAGCAGTACGACGTTCCGATCCAGGCGGCGATCGGATCGCACGTGATCGCTCGAGAGACGATCAAGGCGTACCGCAAGGACGTGATCGCCAAGTGCTACGGCGGCGACATCACACGTAAGCGCAAGCTGCTCGAGCAGCAGAAGCGCGGCAAGCAGCGGATGAAGCAGGTCGGACGCATCGAGGTTCCCCAGGAGGCGTTCCTGGCGGTGCTCGAGCTGGGCGAGAAGAGCTAGCTGCGGGGCGCCGTTAGAAACGGGTCCAGTGGGGACCGCGGCGCGACACGTAGCGCGGCCGGCGGTGCCCGAAGACGAACCAGGCGATCGCCAGCCATACGACCCACATCGCGGCGAAGCCGGTGAACGCGAGCACGGCGGCAGCGACCACAAGCGCGACTAGGACCGGCAACGCGAACATCACCACGGCACCGCCGACGACCAAGTGCGCGACGCTCGGCTGACGGCGCGCGACCTGGCGCCGCGGGCGCGGCGCCGGCAGGTCGGCGACCACCGCGTCGAGCTCGCCGTAAGTCCGAGCGGTGAATGCGGCCTCGAGCCGATCCTCAAGCTCCTCGGCCAACAGCCGTCCCTCGCCCATCGCGCGACGGAGCCGCTCGGCTATCGCCTCGCGATCTGCATCTGACGCCCTCAGTGATGCCCTACGTGCCACGCATACCAGGGTACAGATGCGCTGATCCCGTCACAAGACTTTCGGACGTTTAGGCAGCCGACGGGGCGGCTGGCCGCACTGCGGCGTGCCCGCGGGCACAAGCGACCGCGAGCCGACTCGCCTCGACAACACTCGCCCAGGCGATCTCCGAAAGGCACCCTGGGGCCGCGACCATGTCGCCCGCGATGAACACGCCGTCGCCGCGGTCGATCGCCGGACGATCGCGCCACGCCGGCCCTTGCGGACGGCGGCTCGCCCGTGCTCGACCAGCTGGCGCTGGCCGATTTCATCGCGCGGGGCGACCTCGAGCGCCACCTGCGGCGGATGCGGCGGCGCGCGGCGTCGGCGTCGAGGCGCTCTCGTGGCATCGCCTGCGTGCCGGTGGCCCGCCGGGGCTCGTGCTCGGCTTCGCGAACCTGTCGCGCGGCGTGATCGAACGCGGCGTCGCGGAGCTGCGACGGGCGCTCGAGATGGCCGTGTAAGAATCGGGCCCAT
>DASYFZ010000553.1:0-3308 GCA_036000295.1 Solirubrobacteraceae bacterium | reverse complement strand
CCTCGAGCTGTTGGCCCAGCCAGAGCAGATCGGCGGCGCCGGCGCGCACCTGGCCCTGCGCCAAGCGCAGCCGGCTGCGGGCAACGACGTACTCGTCGAGGTGCGTGCGGGGCTCGGCGATGCCAAGCGTTTCTCCCCTCTTCACAAGTTCCGAAGCTTCCGCGAGTTCTCCCCGCTCGAGATGCACGGTGACCGCCACGGCGAGAAGCCGGAACACGACGAAGTGGCGTTCGTCGACCAACAGAAGCCCGGTCTCGGCCTCGACCTGTGCGTCCCGGAGCGAGCCCTGGTCGATAGCAATCAGGGCCCGCTGGCCATGAATGATTCCCTGCCTGGCCGCGTGGCCTTCCCCGCGAGCCCGCTCCAAGGCGAAATCAAGCAACTGCAGCGCCGCCTCGTAGTGCTCGCCCAGCCACAACGTGCTAACGGCGAGAAATCCGGCTGTCATCTCGGCGCCCGGCGGGAGCCCGATCGTGAGCGCCTCCTGGATCTCTTCGACCGCGACCGACGCCGAGCTGACGCCGCGCACGAGTTGCTCATACGCGACGTGGATCCTCGCCGCGGCCTCAAAGCGCGCGTGGCCACGCGCCTGCTCCTGGAAGCGCTCGAGCTGAGCCGTGAGGCCGCCGCGCAAGCGAGGCACGATCGAGACCAGCATCAACAGCTCTGAGCAGAGCTCGAGCGAGCGCTCGGCGTCGAGCGGCCAGATCTCCTCAGCCAAAGACGCCAGGGCATCAGCCGCGGCCTCGGCCGACCGGCCCCCCGAGACGATCGCGCACCGGGCCAGAGTTGATGCCGCGCCGGCTCGTGTCGCCAGGTCGGCGGCCGAACCGAGGGATGCCCGGAGGTGCTCCTCCGCGGCTTCGAACTCCATCTCCGCCAACTCGTAACGACCCAGCTCGGTCAGGATCTCGACGCGCTCCTGCTCGGCGGGCGACTCCTCCAGCGCCCGGCGCAGCCGCGTGACGGCCGCACGCGGGGCGCCGCGGCGTGCGGCGCCCGTTGCCGCCGTCCTGAGTGTCCGCACCCGGCGAGCGTCTCCGCTGGGCGTCGTCAGCAGCAGGTGAGCGGTGACGTGCTCAGGGGGGGCGCCAGCCGCGGCGAGGGCTTCAGCCGCCGCGGCATGTCGCGTGTGGCGCTCGCCGGGCGCAAGATCGTCGTACAACGCGGCCCGCACGATCGGATGAACGAAGCCGAGGCGCTCGCCGCGAGCGAAGATGTCAGCCCGCACGAGCTCATCGGCGACGTCGCGCGCGGCATCCTCACTCAGCTTCGAGACCTGAGCGGCGAGCGTTAGCTCGCTGTCATCCCCGAGCACTGCGACGGTGCGAGCGAGCGCGGTGGCGGGGGGCCCAAGCGCCGCAAGCCGATGCAGGACAAACCGGCTGATCGCCGCGGGGCCGACCGACTGGACCTCCCTCATCGCAGCCGCCGAGGGCGCGATGCCGGCGGCCTCAAGGCCGCGCAGGAGCTCTCCGAGGAACAACGGGTTGCCACCAGTAGCCGTATGACAGCCACGGCAGAACTCCTCGTCTGCCTCGGCCCCGAGCCGCTCGCGCACCAGCTCGACCGCCGCCGAAGCGCTCAGGGGCCGGGGGTAGAGGGCGATGGCGAATGGGCGAGACGCCATCTCCGACCACAGCGAGGCTCCCTCGCCATCACCGGAATCCGGCGGACGTCCCGCCAGGATCATCGCGATTGGAAGCCCCTCGACCCGCTGCGCCAGGTAGGCCAGGAAGCGCAACGACTCCGGGTCGGCCCACTGGCAATCGTCGACCAGAACCAGCAACGGAGAGCGATCGGCGAGGTTCACGACCAGCCAGTAGAGGCTGTGAAGCGCGGCGAAGGCGGCGTCGCCCGCGGCGGAGTGGCGTTCATCCGGCTCAAACAGCCGCGCTGCAGGCTCGGCCGCGCCGGCGAACAGCCCGCTGCCGCTGAGCGACGCGCTGATCACCGGCTCAAGTAGTTGACGCACAACGCCGAACGCGAACGGTTGCTCGAGCGCTGAGCCCCTCGCTTCGAGTGGCATCACGCCCGCTCGCTCGGCCGCCACGCGCGCTTCCCGCTCAAGTTCGGTCTTGCCCACCCCGGCCGGGCCCTCGATCAACAGCAATGTTCCATCGCCCGCGCGGGCGCGATTCAGGCTGTCCTGCACCGTCTCAAGCTCGCGCTCTCGCTCGAGCAGGACACCCCCTGTTGCGGACGACATCACCGCCGACGATACACCCGAGCCGGGGCGTCGGCCGACAAAAACCTACGGGGAAACCCTCGGGGATCCTCCCTTGTGAGCACCGCGGGCGCCGCTCGATCATCACGCTCGTGCGGAGCGTGAGCGAGCTGAACAAGCGCAAGATCAGGCTCTTCGTCGAAGACGTCTGGAACGAGGGCCGGCTGGACCTGATCCACGAGCTCGTGGCCGCCGACTACGTGGGGCATTTCTCGTGGTTGCCGGATGGGGTGCTCGGGCCCGATGGCCTTCACCAGTTGGTGGCTGCCCGGCGCCAGGCTCATCCGGGGTTGTACGTCAAGATCGAGGATCAGATTGCCGAGGACGACCTCGTGGTGACGCGATGGCGAGCGATCGATGAGGCGGGCGGCGGCTGTTCGGGTATCTCCGTGATTCGTCTTCTGGCGGGCAAGCTGGTTGACTCGCACACGGCAGCCAGTCCCAACGGCACCGGTGTCGCGGCATGAGCAGAGACCTCGCCGTGGTCCTGTTCTCCGCTGTGTTGGCAACCCTCAACCCGTCACTGCTGGCAGCGACGACGATGATGCTGCTGCTCCCCAATCCGAAGCGGCTGATGCTTGGCTATCTCCTCGGGGCGTACACGTCGAGCATCGTCAGCGGTCTGATCATCGTCTACTCGGTGCACGGCTCGAGTCTCGTGAAGAACACGAATAACCTGCTCAGCCCGACTGGAGACATCGCGGTCGGCGCGGTGGCCCTGGCCGGCGCATTCATACTCGCGACCGAGCGCGACGCATCGCTGCGACGTCGGCGTGAACAGCGGAAGGCGCCGAAGACGAGCGCGAGGCCGACGAAGGACCCCTGGCGGGAGCGCATGCTCGAGAGAGGATCCGCGGGCATCACCTTCACTGTCGGGGCCGTGATGAGCTTTCCCGGCGTCAGTTATGTCAACGCGCTCGACCACCTCGCGCATCTGAATCCACCGACGGTGACGCTCCTGCTGCTGATCGTCTACTTCTGCGTGATGCAGCAGATCCTGCTCGAGCTCGCGCTCCTCGCCTCACTGGTCGCGCCCGAACGGACGCGGGGCATGATCGTCCGGGTAAAGGCCTGGTTCGCG
>DASYFZ010000525.1:0-6707 GCA_036000295.1 Solirubrobacteraceae bacterium | reverse complement strand
ACACATTCCGGGCACTGCTGTGTCCGCGTCAGATCCGCCGAGCTCGAGCTCGACGTAGCGATCGAGCTGGTCGAAGCACTGCTCACAGGTCAGCTCCGGCCCTGCGGGACCGACTAGCCGCGAAAGCACCTGTCTTGGGTCGCGGGGTGCGTTGCGGCTCATGTCGAGCTCCGATGCTCGTCGATCGAGAGGCCGTTGGCGCCAAGCACCGCTCTCAGCTTCTGTCGTGAATCGTGGACGGTCTTGTACAGCGCGCCGCGTGTTGTGTTCAAGCGCTCGGCGAGGACGTCGATCGGGACGTCGTTCAGTGCGATCGCGACCAGCACCTCGCGCTGGTGCGGCGTCAGCTCGCTCTGGATCGCCGAGCGCAGGACGGCGAACAGCTCCGCGCTCTCGGCTCCCTGCTCCGGCGTCCGCCGCTCGTCGGCAATCAGCGGCCACGTCTCCTCGCCAAGCGGGATCTCGCGCCCCTGCCACGCGCGCCGGCGTACCTTCGCGGCCGCCTCATACAGCGCGAACTTGTACGCCCAGGTCGTGAAGCGGCTGTCGCCACGGAAGCTGTCGAGCTTGCCGAGCAGCGCCACCAGCGCATCGTCGGCGCTCTGCTGAGCGAGGTCATCCTGATCGCCGCCCCGCAGATGGGTCGAGCCGGCGTGTCGCCGCGCCACCTCAAAGCGGGCGGCTCGCAGGAGCAGCGCATGGAGCTCGGCCAGCGCCGCGTCGCGCTCCGGACCTTGCGCGCGTAGGTGCCTGAGCCACAGCTCGGACTCACGGTCGTCGGGCGGGGGCACCGGGGCATCTTCGACCACCTGGATGCGCGGCGGCGCCCACCGGCTCTTGGATGGCATCAGCACGGCCGAGGTTCACCGTCGAGCGGGGCAAGGATCCGGGTCGCGAGCTCGGCGGGGCAGCCGCGATCGATAAGCCCCAGCAGTTGGTGAAGGTCGTAGCGGGCATCGCGTGCGACCGAGTACGCCAGCGGGTCCGGGAAGCCGGCCTCCCGCAGGCGTTCAATCCGCCACGCGAGGATGCCTTCTCCGTCCCCTTTCTCGGTCGTCTGTCGCTTCGACGTTCGCATTTGTGGTGTTAGCGACCGCTGCGCGCGATTTCTTACGTCCACGACGGGTACCGTGCCGCTGATGGCCAGACGCGTCGCCCTGTTCGCCACCTGCCTGATCGACGCGCTCTTCCCTGACGCGGGCCGGGCCACGGTGCAGCTGCTCGAGCGTCTGGGCCAGCCGGTCGAGTTCCCGCTCGAGCAGACCTGCTGCGGGCAGATGCACGCCAACAGCGGCTACTTCGAGGCCGACCTGGTGCGGCGCTACGTTGACGTGTTCGCGCCCTACGACGCTGTCGTGGTGCCGTCGGGGTCGTGTGCGGGCGCCATCCGCCATCAGCACCCGATGGTTGCGCGCGCAGCCGGCGACGATGCGCTCGCTGCGCGGGCCGAGGCGACCGCGGCGAAGACCTACGAGCTGTCGCAGTTCCTCGTTGACGTGCTCGGCGTCGAAGACGTCGGCGCCTACTTCCCTCACCGCGTGACCTATCACCCCACGTGCCACTCGTTGCGGATGCTCGGCGTCGGCGACCGGCCACTGAGGCTGCTGCGCAATGTGCGCGGAATCGATCTGGTCGAGCTCCCGCGCTGGGACGAGTGCTGCGGATTCGGCGGCACGTTCGCGATCAAGAACGTTGACACGTCCGCGGCGATGCTCGCCGACAAGATGGAGGCCGTGATCGAGACTCGGGCAGAGGTGCTGTGCGCCGGCGACCGCTCGTGCCTGATGCACATCGGGGGTGGCCTTGACCGAAACCGGACGGGCATCCGGACGCTCCACCTCGCCGAGATCCTCGCGAGCGCCGAGGCGGCATGAGCTCCGGCGAGACGATCTGGACCGACGACCCGCCGTTCCCCGAGAACGCCAAACGGGCGCTGACCGACTCTCAGCTGCGCCGCAACCTGCGCAAGGCCACCACGACGATCCGCGAGCGGCGCGACGGGCTGATCGGGGAGATGGCCGACTGGCAGGAGCTCCGCGCCGCCGGCGCGGCGATCAAAGACGACGTGCTGCGCAACCTCGACCGCTACCTCGAGCAGTTCGAGCAGGCCGCCACCGCGCACGGGGCACAGGTCCATTGGGCCCGCGACGCCGACGAGGCCAACTCGACCGTCGCCTCGCTGATCGAGGCGACAGGCAAGCGCGAGGTCATCAAGGTCAAGTCGATGGCCACCCAGGAGATCGGGCTTGTGCCCGCGCTCGCCCGGCGCGGGATCGATGCCTATGAGACCGACCTCGCCGAGATGATCGTCCAGCTGGGCCACGACCGGCCCAGTCACATCGTCGTCCCCGCGATTCACAAGAACCGCGCCGAGATCCGCGAGATCTTCCTGCGCGAGATGGAGGACGCCCCGCCGGATCTGACCGACGATCCGCAGGAGCTCGCCGAGGCGGCGCGACGCCATCTGCGCCGCAAGTTCTTGGAGTCCAAGGTCGCGATCAGCGGCGCGAACTTCGCGATCGCTCAGACCGGCTCGCTGCTGGTGGCCGAGTCCGAAGGCAACGGTCGCATGTGCTTGACGCTGCCTGAGACGCTGATCTCGGTCGTCGGGATCGAGAAGCTGATCCCGACGTTCCGCGACCTCGAGGTGTTCCTGCAGCTGCTCCCCCGCTCGGCAACGGGCGAGCGGATGAACCCCTACAACACGGTGTGGACCGGGGTCACGCCGGGCGACGGGCCGCAGGAGGTCCACATCGTGCTGCTCGACAACGGCCGCACGAACGTGTTGCGCGACGAGATCGGCCGCCAGGCCCTGCGCTGCATCCGCTGCGCCGCCTGCCTGAACGTGTGCCCGGTCTACCAGCGCACCGGCGGCCACGCGTACGGCGCCACCTACCCCGGGCCGATCGGCGCCGTGCTCACGCCGCAGCTGGTCGGCGTCGAGCACGCCTCAAAGCTGCCGTTCGCATCGTCGCTGTGCGGCTACTGCTACGAGGTCTGCCCGGTCAAGATCGACATCCCGACCGTGCTCGTCAAGCTGCGTCACGACGTGGTCCGCGCGCAGCGTCATCCGGCGCAGGACGCCGCGTTCGCCGCCGCGGCCGGGGCGATGAAGGGCCGCCGGCGCTGGACGCGGGCGCTCAGGCTCGCCCCGCTGATGCGGTTCATGCGGCGCGGCGGGCCGCCGCCGCTGTCACGCTGGACCGCCGTGCGAGACCTGCCCGAACCGCCGCGCCAATCGTTTCGCGACTGGTGGGTCAAGGAGCACGAGCAGTGATGAACGCTCGAGACGAGGTGCTGGCGCGGGTCCGGGACGCGATTGGTTGCGCCCACGCGGCGACGGACGTGCCGCGCGACTACCGCGTTCGGTCCGACGACGGCATCGAGCAGTTCCTCGACCGCCTGCACCACTACCAGGCCCAGACTCATCGGATCCCGGCGGCCGAGCTCGACGAGGCGGTACGCACGATCCTGGCCGACCGTGGCGTTCGCCGGATCGTTGCCCCGGCCGGCATACCGGACAAGTGGATCGATCACCTCGAGCCGCTGCGCGACGAACCCGCGCTCGATGCGCAGACACTGGACGCGGCGGATGGCGTGATCACGACATGTACCGCCGCGATCGCGCAGAGCGGCACGATCATCCTCGACGGCGGGCCCGGCATGGGCAGGCGCATCCTGTCGCTGGTGCCCGACTACCACCTGTGCGTCGTCGGTCTCGATCAGCTCGTTGGCTCGCTGCCCGAGGCGATCGAGAAGCTCGAACCGACCCGGCCGCTGACGTTCATCTCGGGTCCGTCGGCGACCGTCGACATCGAGATGGTCCGGGTCCGCGGCGTTCACGGCCCGCGGCGGCTTGAAGTGATCGTCGCGGAGTGACTACGCGGCTTGGCGGCCGTTGACCTCGACCGCCGCCTCGAGCTCATCGAAGTAGGTGCCGGCGCCGGTCCGCCAACGCTCGTGACGGTCGACGAACAGCCCGTGGGCGCGCTCGCGAGGCCAGCGGGCGGGCAGCAGCTCGACGGGCAGGTCGGGATCGAGGAAAGGGAACTTGCGCCACGCGTGCACGAGCAGCGTCTGCTGGCGAAAGCACGCCTGCGGCGTCGACGCGCGCACGCGGGCGAAGTCCTCGATGAACGCCCGGTACTGCTCGGACACGCGGTCGAGGTTCCATGCCGCCCCCACGAGCTGCCGCGGATCACCGATGCTCCCCGACTGCGCGGTGAAGGAGTTGGCTCCAGCCGCCGGCTCACCGTTGATAGCGGCGGCGAGCTCGCCTTCGCGCTCGACGTGGGGCGTCAGCCATACCCCGCCGCCAAGTGAGCCCAATCCGGCCCACGCCAGGCGCGAGCGAAGCTGGTGACGGACCTCACGGCGCTCCTCGGGCACTCGTAACACCACGAGCAGCCAGCGGCCGTCCCACTCCCACGGCTCGCCGAACGAGTAGATCCGCTCGGCGCCTGAGCGAAGCAGCACGGCCGTGGGCTCCGTGAGCGTCATGCGCGTGCGACGACCGTGACGTCGCGTCCGCAGCCAGCCCTCGCGCGTGCTGCGTGACAGCGCCTGGCGCGCAGCCTGCGGCGTGTAGCCGAGCGACGCCATCGCGGCGACGAGCGCCTCCTGCCAAACCCCGTCGGGCCGGGGCAGCACGTATTCGCCGAGGACGGTGAGCAGCAGCGACCGCGCTGCCGGCGCGCCTACCGATCTTCGTCTGAGCTGCTCGTCCATGAGTCATCCCGCAACGCCTCAAAGTAGGTGTTGCAGTCGCGGCAGCGCATCTGGCTGGTGATCAGCTGTCCGCCCCAGGCCGATACGAGGTCGATCTCGCGCGAGTCGCAGAATGGGCACGTGAGCTGGGTCGCGCTCATTGTCGGCGCTCCGGATCCCACGCCGACCAGTCCGCCGGCTCGTCGAGCTTCACGACGGCGTCCTGGGCTTCGATCAGCCCGTCGAGCCAACGCCTCACGCGGTCGCGGATCGCTGCCGGCCCTTCGCTGACCATCCCTCGTTCGATCGCCTCGCGGTAGCCGGGATCGTCGTCGGGTCCAGGCCAGCGCGCAGCTTGCGACCACATCTGCTCGATCCGCTGGCGCAACAGCTCCAGGTCTCCTCCCCCGGTCCGGCACATGCGTCGCAGCCACGCCTCGGCATGGACCCGGTGGGCACCCTCCTCCTGAAGGATCTTGCGCGCCCGCTGGGCGAGCGGTTCGATCGAGCTGTCGCGGGCGGTGGCGACGAACGTCGTGAGGATGCCGTCGACGACCAGGTTGGCCGCGATGAACGACGCCCAGTCGGGCAGCTCGCGAGCGATCACGGGCATCGGAGTGCCCGCGTCGAGGCCCTCGTCCTCGCGCTCGACGCCGAGCTTGGCGAGCACCGGATACGTCGACCGCGCGTGGCCGAGCTCGTCCTGTGCCATCGCGGCGGCGGCGACCGCGGACTCGATCGTCGGCGCGCTGACTGCCCATTCCCCATAGCGGCGCCCCAGCGCGCTCTTGTTGTCGGCGAGCGAGCCGATCAGCGCGATCATCGTGGCGGTCGCGGCGTCGACTGCAGGCGGAGTCGCACTCATGCCCGGATCGCCTCCCGGATTGCCTGGCGCGGGACGATGATCATGTGGATCCACGGCTGCTCGTCGTAGATCGCGCGTGCCGACAGGAGGGCGAGGTCCTCGTCGTCCTCGGTCACCGTGCCGACATGGTGAAGCGGCTCCTCGTAGGCCTTGCGCGCGAACACCTCCCAGACCGTCTCGTGCTCGCGGCTCACGCGACGATCCCCAGCCGCCGCATGGTCTGGCGGGCGTCGTCGCGCAGCCGGTCCTTGGTCCAGACCGGGTCCCACACGACCTCGATCTCGACGGCCTCGACGTCTGGATCGCGTAGCAGCGCCTCGCGGATGTCCTCCTCGATGAACTCCATCGCGGGGCAGCCCATCGAGGTGAACGTGATCCGCAGGTCCGCCCGGCGCTCCGCGGGTTCGAACGCCAGCGACACGATCAGCCCCATACCCACGACCGACACGGGGATCTCAGGGTCCTCGACGCGCCGCAGCGCATCCCAGAGCCGGGCTTCGACCTGCTCGGCTTGCGTCAGGGTCACCGTGCTCATGCGGCCTTCCGCAGGCCCGTCGTCTGGTAGCCGCGCTGCAGCGTGCGCACGTAGTCCTCGTTCATCGGTCCTCGCGCGCGCCAGCGCACTTGCACCTGATCCCAGCCGATCGCGCCGTCGTCGAGCAGCCACGTCCGCGTCTCCTCGTCGAAGTGCGCCGGGAATGGGCAGTCGATCACGTAGCGCTCCTGCTCGGCGTCCAGATGCGCGGGCACGTCGATGCCGATCTCGTCCATGAACGGCACGACCGCGCCCATCCACTCCTGGCGAAGCTCGTCGTTGGATTTGCCCTTGAAGCCGTAGTCGAGCTGCTCGGAGTGCTTCTTCTGGGCGTCGGGCAGGCCGAACCACTCGAGCGTGAGGATGAACATCCAGTCGAGCGCCGCCTGCACCTGCTGCTTGCCCTCGGGGTCCTTGACGAGCTTCTTCAGCCACGTGCGACCGTGGCGCAGGTGGAACGTCTCCTCCTTGTCGACCTTGGCGAGCGCCCGCTTCCACGGCCCGAACGTGCTCGACTGGTAGACGTCGGACAGCAGCACGAACCCGGCCTGGTCATACAGGGCGTTGGCGCAGACGAGCTCGACCCAGGAGTTGAGCGGG
>DASYFZ010000524.1:0-3678 GCA_036000295.1 Solirubrobacteraceae bacterium | reverse complement strand
CGTCCAAGGCGGGGCTGCATGGGCTGGCGCACTTTCTCGCCGGCAGGACCGCAGCCGACGGCGTCACAGTCAACGTGCTTGCGCCCGGATTCATCGAGACGCCGATGCTGCCGGGCGATCCGTCAGAGCTCGGCGCGCGGGTGCCGGTCGGGCGGGTCGGGGCGCCCGAGGAGGTGGCCGATCTGGCGGTCGCGGTGCTTCGGAACGGCTATGTGACCAGCCACGTGTTCAGCGTGGATGGGGGGATGCACCCGGGCTAGGCGCTGGCGGGATGCACCCTGGCTAGCCGCTGGCGGGCTCGGCCGCTAGCGGGCCTGATCCCTACGCCTTGGCGGGCTCGAGCGTCTCGACGCGCTCGGAGAAGATCACCTCGCCGTCGAGGGTGCGGTGCACGGGGCACTTAGCCGCGATCACCTGGAGCCGCTCGATCTGCTCGTCGGTGCAGCCGTCGGGGAGCCGCAGAATCGTCTTGAAGTTCGTCGGACAGCCACGCTCGGCGGGTGTGTACTCACACTGGACCTCGACCTGGCCGATGTCCCAGCCCTTGCGCTTGGCGTACATCTCGATCGTGACCGCGGTGCACGACGCCAGGGCCGCGGCCAAGAGCTCTTGCGGACTGGGGCCGTCGTCCTCGCCGCCGCGCTCGCTTGGCTCGTCAGCCAGCAGCTGGTGCTGGCGAATGTCGATCCGATGGGTGAATGCTGTCCGTGCGGTACGGCGGGCGGTTGCCTTCATCATTGTCCTTGTTGTCGCAGGTCCTTCCAGCTGATCGTAGCGCCGGTTTCAGACCTACCCGGTCAGCGGATTGAATAGCAGCCCTGTCGGAACTTTGGGGAAGAAGTATGTCGACTTGGGCGGCATGCTCTCGCCCGTTTCGGCGACCGCCTGGACCTGTTTGACCGGGGTCGGCGCCATGAAGAAAGCGGCGTCATAGTCGCCGGTCTCGATCAGATGCAGCGCGTCGTCGAAGTCCCGCGCGTACCCGAGCCCGTTGAGGTGGTCGATGTCCTCGTCGGTCATCTGGAGGGCGTCCTTCAGGATCAGCGCCTCGAGCACCGCAGTGTCGAGTCGCCGGTAGGGCTCGGCATGGTCGGGCAGTGCCTTGTCGGCGATCGCCGGGTCCTTCAGGGTCAGCATGAACGGCTGGCGGAAATGGGCGTCGATGTAGCCAAAGCGGACCTTGTCGCCGTACGCCGGCACCAGCCGGTCGGTGCTCTCGAGGCGCTCGACGTCGAAGTCGCGCTTCAGCGCGTCGGCAAGCGTCTCGTGCTGGTCTGGCCGCAGGCCGCGTAGGAGCCTGTGCGTCGGGAACACGGTCAGGCCGGGGTCTTCGAGCGCAACAAGGCACATGAGCACATAGCGGTGCGGTCCCTCGCCGCCGATCTCGTCCGCGTAGACGCGGGCAGTCTCGTATCGATGGTGGCCGTCGGCGATCAGGAGCTCGGCTGCCTGGAGGGTCTGCTTGACCGCGTCGATCGCGTCGGGGGAATCGACGCGCCACATCCGGTTGACGGTTCCGTCGTCGTCGGTCGCCTGTCCCCAGGGGTCCGCGTCTCTGTGTGACTCGAGCGCGCTCCAGGCAGCGCCGTCGGGGTCGGAGAACAGCGAGAAGATCGGTGAGAGGTTCGCCTGCGTGGCCCGCGTGAGCTTGAGGCGGTCCTCCTTGGGGCCCGGGTGGGTGCGCTCGTGCGGGCGGATCCGGCCCGCGCCGTAATCCTCCACGCGCACGCGCGCGAGGAAGCCACGACGCGTCTGCCGCTGGCCGTCGGGCCCTGTGTAGTCCTGCTCGAGCGCCCACAGCGCGGGCCGGTCGTCCTGGACGACGATGCCCTGGTCGTGCCACCCGCTCAGGATGCGGGCGGCCTCGACGTAGGGATCGTCACCGACGGGGAGGTCGATCCTGACCACGTTGTAGGGCGAGCGAGCCTCCAGATCGGCCCGCTGATCGGCGTCGATGACGTCGTACGGCGGGGCGAGGACCGGCTGCAGTCCGCCTGTCTTGTCGAGGTCGTAATGGAGCGCGCGAAGCGGTTCGATCTCGGCCACTGGCGCCGAGGCTACTGACGTGCGCGGCCGGCCGTCTCCCGGGTTGGGTCGTCGCCGCGCTCGGCGCGGATGCCGCGTGCTCTAGCGGGTTGTTTGCGGCCTGGGGTTACGATCGATTTGTAACAGAAATGTTGCAATTTCCAGCTGATTTATGTCCGGAGCATATGAGAACATACGTTCGTGTTCAGGTCGATATCACCAGGAGGAGAGATGGCGTATCCCGCTTACATACGAGCCCGGGCGCGCGAGCTCCGGACGAAGAACCACCTGTCGCTAGATGAGCTCGCCAAGCACCTGGCGCTGCCCAAGACCACCGTCTACTACTGGATCAAGGACCTGCCGCTGGGCCGTGAGCGCCGCGAGTCTCCACATAACGGCACCCGCGCGATGCAGGCGAAGTACCGTCGGCTGCGCGAAGCCGCCCACGAGCAGGGCCGAGCCGAGTACGACGAGCTCGTTGCGGTGCCGACGTTCCGCGATTTCGTGGTGCTGTATATCGCGGAGGGCTACAAGCGTTCCCGTAACACGGCTTCGCTGTGCAACTCCGATCCGGCCATCGTCGCGCTCGCGGCAGGCTGGCTTCAGCGGCTGTCGGGGCGAGTGCCGACGGTCAGCGTTCAGTACCACGCAGACCAGGACACCAATGCGCTTGGCGAGTTCTGGGGCGCGACCCTCGGCGTCGACGCATGCGACGTTCGATTCCATCCGAAGACGAACAGCAGTGAGCTTCGGACCCGAACCTGGCGATGCGCCCACGGCGTCGCCGCGGTCGCGGTTCACGACACTCAGTTTCGGGCGCGGTTACAGGCCTGGATGGATCAGATGCACGCGAGCTGGCTCTAGACTCGGCCGGGTACGGGGCGTGGCGCAGCCTGGTAGCGCGCGGCCTTTGGGTGGCCGAGGTCCCCGGTTCGAATCCGGGCGCCCCGATTTCGTACGGCAACGGTCATCAGTTCGAGAACTAGCTGATGAAGATCTCGTCTGAGGTCAGCGGGATCATTGACAGGCGGGCCGGTCGCCGGCCAGGCGTGCCGGCGGCTCGTGCCCCTCGGCAGCCCGCGCAGCAGCCTTGCGAACATGCCTTTCAGGGTGTCCTTGCCGTAGGCATGGTTGCCATCGTCCATCGTCAAGACGGCGACCGACACTCGCGCGCAGCCGCGCACGAGCAGCGCGACCTGGTGATCGATCAGGCCGGTGCCCGATCCCCACCCGCCCTTGAAGTAGAGCTTCCAGCCCTTCGGGGCGACCTCGCCGATTCCCCAGCGCTGGGACGGTGTGACGCTGGCCAGCAGGCGCAGCGCGTAGGCGCGGTGCAGCTTCGGGATGAAGCTGTCGATGTGGAGGAAGAACTTCGTCTGGTCGCGGGCGGTGATGTGTGACTCGCCCCAGATCGCGGCCGGCTCGAAGCTGGTCATCCCGACGCGGTGGGCGAGGGCCGACAGGCCCGAGTTGCCGACGATGCTGCGGACCTCGGTGGCCGCGTCGTTGTCGGAGACCGTGATCATCGGATTCAGCAGCGCGCGGTCGCGCTCGTTCAGATCGCGGCGGGCGACCGAGGGCCGGTCGAGGTAGGCGACGAGCAGCATAGCCTTGAGCACGCTTGCCGACCATTCGACGTGATCGGGCCGGTAG
>DASYFZ010000497.1:0-2132 GCA_036000295.1 Solirubrobacteraceae bacterium | reverse complement strand
CCGCCCATGATCCGCCCGAGGTTAATCGAGGGGCGGTCGAACATCTCCGAGGACTCGCGTGAGAATGGCAGCGTTTCGATCGCGCGGAACACGTCGATCGCCTTGAGCACGGCGTTGTCGCCCAGCCACGGGGTGGAGCTATGGGCCGCGCGCCCATGGACCTCGATGCTCATCGCCAGCACGCCCTTGGCCTCGACGCCGATGTGCAGGTTGGTCGGCTCACCGGTGATCGCGAAGTTGCCGCCGAGCCCGCGCTTGACGACGCCCTCGGTGGCGCGCTCGTCGAGTTCCTCGGACTCCTCATCGGGGACGCACACGAGCCTCACGCGCACCCGCTCCTGGCGCTCGACGTCCTTGAGCGCGCACATCATCGCCGCCAGCGCGCCCTTCATGTCGTAGGCGCCGCGGCCGAACAGCTTGTCGCCGTCGATCCGCGGCTCGTACTGCTCCTGGCGCCCTGGGACCACGTCGAGATGGCCGTGAAAGACCACGCACGGCAGGTCGTTGCGCGCAGGTCCGACCTCGGCCACCAGCACCGGCAGGCCGTTGTGATCGTGATGCAGGACTTCGATGTCGCGGGATTCAAGCCAACCCTTGACAAATCCTGCTGCCGCGACGAGTTCCTCGGCGCGCGACGTGTCGTATGAGATCAGCCGCTCTGCAAGGATCCGCTCGTCGACCATCCCGAGCGGCTACGAACCTTCAGCTATTGCCAGGAAGCGCTCGAGGCGGTGCTTGTCGCGCTCCGCCACGCGCCGGCGCTCTGAGTCGTCCTCGGCCTGCTCGAGCTCGTGCTCGGCCTGCTTGAGGCGATCGCGCAGGTCGCCGGCGTTGAGCTCACTCGGGGTGTGGGCCTCCTCGACGAGGATCAGCGCGCGGTTGTTGGCCACCTGAAGGTATCCCTCGGCTTGAGCGAAGCTGACGACCTCCGAGTCGGTCTTGTAAAGGCGCAGCTCGGTCGGATCGAGCATCGCCAGCAGCGGCGCGTGGTGGGCGAGGATGCCGATCGAGCCGACCGTCGTCCGCGTCGAGACCATCTCGACCTCGTCGTTGAAGATCTCGCCTTCGGGCGTCAGGACCTCAACCGGGAACTTCTGGTGGGCCATTACTCGTCGCCGTTGTCCTCTTCGGACTTCTTCTCGTCGTCCTCGGACTTCTTCTCGTCGTCGCCGCTGCCACCGCGAGCCTCCTTGACCACATCGTCGATCGTGCCCTTCAGGAAGAAGGCGCGCTCGGGCAGGTCGTCGTGCTTGCCCTCGAGGATCTCCTTGAAGCCACGGATCGACTCCTCAACCGGTACGTACACCCCCGGCGTACCCGTGAACTGCTCGGCAACGAAGAACGGCTGGGACAGGAAGCGCTCGAGCTTGCGAGCCCGGTTGACGGTTAGGCGGTCCTCGTCGGACAGCTCCTCGATCCCGAGGATCGCAATGATGTCCTGCAGGTCGCGGTAGCGCTGGAGCACCTGCTTGACCTCGTTGGCGACGTTGAAATGCTCCTCGCCAAGGATGTCGGCCTTGAGGATCGTCGACGTCGAGTCCAGCGGGTCAACCGCGGGGTAGATGCCCTTCTCGGCGATCGACCGCGACAGCGTCGTGGTCGCATTGAGGTGCGCGAACACGGAAGCCGGCGCCGGGTCTGTGAGGTCGTCGGCGGGCACGTAGACCGCCTGGATCGACGTGACCGAGCCGCTTCGCGTCGAGGTGATCCGCTCTTGCAGCTCGCCCATCTCGGACTCCAGCGTCGGCTGGTAGCCCACCTGCGACGGCATCCGGCCCAGCAACGCGGAAACCTCGGAGCCGGCCTGGACGAAGCGGAAGATGTTGTCGATGAACAGGAGCACGTCCTGCTCCTCGTGGTCGCGGAAGTACTCCGCCATCGTCAGTCCGGACAGCGCTACGCGCATGCGCGCTCCGGGGGGCTCGTTCATCTGCCCGAACACGAGCATGGTCTTGTCGAGCACGCCCGATTCCTTCATCTCCAGCCACAGATCGTTGCCCTCGCGGGAGCGCTCGCCGACGCCGCAGAACGCCGAAAGGCCGCCGTGCTCCTGGGCGAGGTTGTGGATCAGCTCCTGGATGATCACGGTCTTGCCGACGCCGGCGCCGCCAAACAGGCCGACCTTGCCGCCC
>DASYFZ010000443.1:0-1773 GCA_036000295.1 Solirubrobacteraceae bacterium | reverse complement strand
GCGGCATCGGGCAGTGCGGCGCGCTCCTCGGGGCTCAGCGACTCCACGAGGGCGGCGAACTCCTTCAGCGTGAACGTGATCCGGGATGCGCGCGGCACGAGCGACACGACGGCGGCGCGGTGCGCGCGGGTGGCGGTGAGCACCAGGTCGGCCGACTGGATCTGCGTGGCCGACAGCGGGCGGGAGCGGTGCCCGTGCGGGTCGCCGCCGTACTGCGCGGAAAGGGCCGCCGCCTCATCCGTCATCGCGGCGCCCTCCTCCGCGATCGTGCCCGCGCTCAGCAGACGGAACGGCTCCGGCGCCGAGGCCAGCCGTGCACGCAGCAACTGCTCGGCCAGCGGGGAACGGCAGATGTTGCCGGAGCAGACGACGAGGATCGTGAACGTCGGAGGGTTCGTCGACATGGATCAGGCCCGGGCGCTGCGCCGAGAGCCGAGGGCGACCCGCTGGGTCGTCGGCTGCTGCTCATACGTCTCGCCGTAGCCGTAGCGGCCGTAGCCGTACGCATCCGGGCCGGACCGCGGAAGCATGGTGATCACAAAACCGGAGATGCGGGCACCGACGTTGTGGAGCGCGCTCACCGCCGCGGTCAGCTGGTTCTTGTGGGTGCGACCCGCCGCCACGACCACGATGACGCCGCCGACGCTCTTGCTGAGGATCGCCGCATCCGTCACCGGAAGAAGAGGCGGGGCGTCGAAGATGACGTAATCGAACTCGGTCTCCAGCCGCTTGATGAGCGTGGCCATCACCGCGGAGCCGAGCAGCTCGCTCGGGTTCGGCGGGACGAGGCCCGCGGGCAGCACGTACAGGTTGCCGCGGCCCCAGCGCTGCGCGACGTCGGCCAGCTGCACACGGCCGATGAGCAGGTCGGTGAGACCCACCGCGCCCTCGAGCCCGAGGTACTCGGCCAGCTTCGGGCGCCGCAGGTCGGCGTCGACGATGATGACCCGCTTGCCGGCGCTCTCGAGCGCGATGGAGAGGTTGGCGGCCGTGGTGCTCTTGCCCTCGCTCTCGATGGACGAGGTGATGACGAAGCTGCGGGCGCCCCCCGACACATCCACGAACTGCAGGTTGGTGCGCAGGGTGCGGAACGGCTCGGCCCGCGGGCTGCGCGGATCCTCGTGCACGATGAGCGGCCGCTGCGCCGCCTTCGGGTCGAACGCGATCCCGCCGAGGATGGGCGACTCGCTGATGTGCTCCACATCCCGCTCGCTCCGGATGCGGGTGTCCAGCACGTGCCGCAGCACCGCGATCCCGACACCCAGCGCCAGCCCGACCAGCAGCCCCAGGGCGATGTTCAGCGGCACATTCGGCGACACGGGTGTCGTCGGGACCTGCGCCTCGCGCACACGCGTCAGTTTGATCTCGGACCCGGCGTTGCCGCTCGGCTCGATGCTCTGCACGACGTTCGTGAGGCTCTGCGACGTCGCGTTGGCGATGTCGGCGGCCTGCACGGGGCTCGTCGACGTGGCGTCGATCTGGATCAGCGTGGTGTCGAGCGGCGCCTGCGCCGTGATCTGCTTCGCGAGCTCATCCGACGTCACCTTGAGGTGCAGGCTGGAGGCGACAGGCAGCAGCACGATCGGCGTGGTCACGAGCTCGGCGTACGTCTTCACGCGCTGCTGGGTGAAGGTGTTGCCCTGCGCCAGATCGGCGACGCTGCTGCTCGAGCTGGTCGATACGAAGACGGCTGCGGAGGCGGTGTATTCGGGGGTCTTCAGAATCGAGTACGTGGCCGCGGCACCGACGCCGACGAGCGCAAGCACGACGATG
>DASYFZ010000414.1:0-2839 GCA_036000295.1 Solirubrobacteraceae bacterium | reverse complement strand
GACGGCGACACGCGAAAGGTCGAGTGGCCCGCGATCGAGCTTTACGAGGCGCGGGTGCCGCGGGCACCACGTGATCTGGTGCTGCTCGTCGGCAACGAGCCGTCGTTGCGATGGCGCACGTTCACCAAGGTGATCGTCGAGCTCGCCGAGGCGCTGAGCACCCAGCTCGTGGTGACGCTCGGTGCGCTGTTGGCCGACGTCCCGCACACGCGGCCCGTGTCGGTGACCGGGCTGGCCTCCGACCCCGGGCTGGTCGCGCGCCTGGGCCTGACCCGGTCCTCCTACGAGGGACCGACCGGCATCGTCGGGATCTTGCACGCGGCCTGCCAGGAAGGCGGCTTGCCGTCGGCGAGCTTGTGGGCGGCGGTCCCGCACTACATCGCCGCCTCGCCGAACCCCAAAGCCTCGCTGGCGCTGGTGCGAAAGCTCGAGGGGCTGGTCGGCGTGGCCGTCGACGCGTCAGAGCTCGAGAGCGCGGCAGCCGACTACGAGCGGCAGGTCAACCTCGCCGTGCAGAGCGACCCCGACGTGCAGGCGTTCGTCGAGCGCCTGGAGCAGGCGGCCGGCGACGATGCCGACGACCCCACCGGTCCGCTGCCCTCGGGCGAGAGCATCGCGCGTGACCTGCAGCGGTTCTTGCGCCAGCGCGGCGACGAGCCCCCGCACCCGAGCGTTTAACACGCACCCGGGCGGCTACCGCTCAGCCGCGGGACACACCAACCGGTAGTCGCACATCGAGCACGCGGCCAGCGACGGCGTCGGCTCAAACCCCTGCGACAGGATGCCCTCCGCCACCTCCGTCGCGACCTCGCGGATCCACTCCGAGCGATCCTCGCCGTCGGCCGCGACGGTCACCTTCTGGTCGTCGAGCACGTAGTAGTACGCCTGCTGTGAGGCATCGAGGCTCCAGGCCTCCCGCGCGCCCACGGCGTAGAGCGACAGCTGCACGTCGTCGGCGAGCTGCGAGGCGCTCTTGGGGCGCCCGGTCTTGTAGTCGATCAACTCGTACTCGCCGCCGGGCAGCTGGTCGACGCGATCGACGCGGCCGCGCAGTACGTGGGGCCCGAGCTTGAACGTGAACGCCTTCTCGAACCACATCGGCTTTGACTCCTGAGACTGGAAGCGCGCGTGGTAGCGCGTCAGGGCCGACGCCGCCTTGCCCCGGAGCTGACGCTCCTCCTCGGAATCGGCGAACCCGCCGCGCCGCCAGCCCACCTCGAGCAAGCCCAAGAGCTCCGGCAGCGTTCCGGCGGTCCCGTCCAGCGCGTGGAAGCGCTCGAGCACCTGATGGACGAGGATCCCGAAACGCTGGTGGATCGTCGGCTCCTGGGGGATGCGGAAGACCCGCGCGAACTTGTACTTCAGCGGACACGTGCGGTAGGTGTCGATGTCCGACGCTGAGAGCATCACGCCGTCGCCGCGCTTGGGCAGGAACGACTCGAGCGACGGCTCGTCTCGGGCGGCTAGCGCCTGCGCCCGGCGCCGCTCGTCTCGCTCGGCATCCAGCAGGTACTCGTCGAGCGTCGACGAGCTGAAGATCTCGCGCTGCTCGGCGGTGACCGCCTGAAGGATCCGGGCGTTGACGTCGCGCAGCCCCTCGGCCACGCTCTGACCCTCTGGGCGTGCAATCAATCCCGCGAGCTTGAGCAGCTCGAGGTAGCGCACGACGGCATGCGACACGTCGAGGTCGGTGTCGAAACGCAGCTCGCCGAGCCGGCCGCCCACGCGCAACGTCGACTCGAGCAGCTCATCGCGCAGCAGCCGGTAAGTGGAGTGCAGGGTCTCGGCGGGGCCGAACAGCTCCTCACCCTGGTCTTCCCAGTTTCCGGCGGCAGCGCCAAGCGCGCGCTCGAGCAGCGGTGATGGCAACAGCAACGCGCCGCGGTCGCTCTCACGCGGATACGACAGCACCAGCCGGGAGCGAGCGCGGGTCATCGCGACGTACAGCGTCTGCCGCTGGACCAACCGACGGTTCTCCTCGTCGTCAGGCGGGAGCTGCTCCTGCAGCAGTGCGTCGGGGACCGCCGGCGGCTCCTGCGGCGCGAGCCCGGCGTGGAGGCCCAGAACGTAGACGCAATCGGCCTCGACCGCGCCGGCCGACTCGAACGTCACCACCTGGACGTCGCGCGCGCCCGACGGCTCGGGCTCCTCCTGCTCACGAAGCCCGAAGTCCGCGACGGCGGCGATCGAGCGTGCGAACTCGCGCGGCGTCGCCTGCGGGGACCGGCGCACGAACGCAGACGCGAGCTCTCCGAGGCGCGCAAGTGCACGCAGGCGCTCGACAACGTCGGCCTGGGCCGCGAACAGTTGCTGGCGGCGCAGCCCCAAGCGGTCGATCAGGCGGTGCACGTACAGGTCGGGGCGAGTCGTGTCGATCGCCGCGGCGCCGGATCGGTAGAGCTTCAAGAACGAACGGATCCGCTCGCGCGCCTCAGGCGGGACCTGCGGCGACTCGATCGCCGCGGCGAGGGCGGCGACCATGTCGAGCTTGCGCCGGCGCGCGATCTGCGTGCAGCGCGCGATGTCCACCGAGCGCAGGTCGACCGGCGGTCTGGCGAGCGCGCGGACCACGGCGGCGGCGTCGGATGGGTCGGCGAGCAGCCTCAGCCACGCCAGCACGTCGCGGATCTCGGCGCGCTGGAAGAACGCCGCTTCGCCGACGACGCGATGGGGCACGGCCCGCTCCTCGAGCGCGACCGCGACCGCCTGGCCCTCTCTGGAGATGGCCGGGACGAGCACGACGATTTGACCGGGTGCGACGCCTTCGCGTGCGGTCAGCCGCTCGATGTCCGCCGCCACCGACTGCGCCTGCGCGCGGTCGTTGGCACAGCGCCAGAAC
>DASYFZ010000356.1:0-1789 GCA_036000295.1 Solirubrobacteraceae bacterium | reverse complement strand
TAGCCGGGGGTGCCGTTGGGCACGAGCAGGTTCGAGATCTCGCGGCCGTCGCCGTTGCTCGAGCCGCCCGTGACCGCCGTGATCACGACGACTCCGGAGATGTCGGTGCCGGCGTTGGTGATGAACTGCTTGGAGCCGTTGATCACCCACTCGCCGTCCTCGAGCCTGGCTTGGGTCTTGGTGTTCCCGGCGTCCGAGCCCGCCTCGGGCTCGGTCAGTCCGAACGCTCCGAGGCGCTCGCCGCTGCACAGCTTGGGCAGCCACTCCTGCTTCTGCTCCTCTGAGCCGAACAGGTAGATCGGCTGGGTCCCGAGCGACGTGTGCGCACACAGCGTGATCGCAACCGACGAGTCGACGCGGGTCAGCTCCTCGACCGCCAGCGCGTAGGCGAGCGAGTCGCCGCCGCCGCCGCCGTATTCCTCTGGGAACGGGATCCCCATCAGGTCGAGCTCCCCGAGCCGCTTGACGATCTCGTAGGGGAAGGCGTGGTCGCGGTCCAGCTCCTCGGCGACCGGCGCGATCTCCTGGCGGGCGAAGTCGCGAACCGTGTCGCGCAGCAGCCGGTGGTCGTCGGAGAGGTCGAACTGCATCAGGCCGCGGAAGCCGGGTCCGACGCCGCGGCGAGCCGGCGCGCGATCTCGACCATCAGCCGCACCCCGAAACCGGTGGCGTCGCGCCCGATGTAGGAGCGCCGTACGTCCCAGGCGGTCCCCGCGATGTCGAGGTGCGCCCACGGCACGTCGCCGGCGAAGTGGTGCAGCAGCTCAGCGGCGGTGATCGAGCTGGCCTCGCGGCGCTGGGTGAGGTTGGTCAGCTGGGCGTAGCGGCCCTTGACCATCTGCGCGTACTCCTCGTGCAGCGGCAGGCGCCACAGCAGCTCGCCCGTGTCGCGGCCGCAGTCCTCGACCGTGCGCGCCCAGTCGTCGTCGTTGCTCATCAGTCCGGCGTACGTGCGGCCCAGCGCCGTCACGACGGCACCCGTGAGCGTCGCGATGTCGACGAGGCGCTCGCAGCCTTCGCGCAGCGCGTAGGTGATGCAGTCCGCCAGCACGAGCCGGCCCTCGGCGTCGGTGTTGTTGATCTCGATCGTGGTGCCATCCAGCGCTCGGACGATGTCGCCCGGCTTGACGGCGGACGGGCCGGGGAGGTTCTCGGTCGCGCCGACGATCCCCATCACTCGCACCGGCGCCTGCAGCTCGGCCAGCGCGGCGACGGCCTCGATCACGGCGGCGCCACCGCACATGTCGAACTTCATCTCGTACATCGATGCGGCCGGCTTCAACGACAGCCCGCCGGAGTCAAACGTCACGGCCTTGCCGATCAGCCCCAGCCGCGGCGTGTCGGGGGCTCCGGGGCCCTGGTAGTCCAGGCGGATCAGCCGCGCGCTCTGAGCCGAACCCTGCGCGACGGCGGCGAACGCTCCCATTCCGAGCTCGCGGATCGCGTCCTCGTCGAGGATCGTGGCCTCGATCCCGTGCTTGCTGGCGAGCTCGGCGGCGTAGCCGGCCAGCGCCGCGGGCGGCAGGTCGTTGGCGGGGAGGTTGCCCAGATCGCGGGCGCGATTCTGCGCGCCGACGACGATCTCGGCGGTGCGGACCGCTTCCGATACGTCGTGGTGGGCGCTCAGGAGCAGGCGCTCGAACGGGTCGGGATCCTCGTCTGGCTTCTTGTAGCGGTCAAAGCGGTAGGCGTGCAGCGCCGTGCCCTCCACCAGGCCCGCGACGACGTCGTCGCCGACGTGGTGGGGCACCTCCCAGCAGAGCGTCTTGGTGGACAGCTCGGCCGCGCG
>DASYFZ010000278.1:0-3274 GCA_036000295.1 Solirubrobacteraceae bacterium | reverse complement strand
CATGGCCGCCGTGCTCGCATGCGGCCCCGGCGCGGTTCTCTCGCACCGCTCAGCAGCCGCGCTTCACGGAATCAGAGCCACCGCCCGCACCAACATCGACGTCACCATCCCCGGTCGCTCGCCCCGCAAGCACGCCGGCATCGACGTCCACCGCTCGACGACGCTCACCCCCGAGGACGTCACAACGGTCCACGGCATCCCCTGCACCACGGTCGCCCGCACGATCCTCGACCTGGCCCAGGTCATCAAGGGCCGCCCGCTGGAGCGGGCGCTCGACCAAGCCGAGATCCTCGACCTGCTGGACCTCGCGGCGCTCGACGATCAGATCGAGCGCAACAAGGCCCGCCCCGCCGCCAAGCGCCTGCGCGCGGTCCTCGACCAGCACTACGTCGGCTCGACGCCCACCTGGAGCGAACTCGAGGAAGCGTTCCTCGCCGCCTGCCGCCGAGGCAAGCTCCCGATGCCCGAGGTCAACGCCCTGATCGACCCGTACGACAGCGATCCCACCGCGATCCGCGTCGACTTCGTCTGGCGCGACCAGCGCGTGATCGTCGAGACCGACGGCCACGAGACCCATCGGACTCGTCGCGCCTTCGAGGAGGATCGGCTGCGCGATCAGCGGCTGATCGTCGCCGGCTGGACGGTGATCCGGATCACCTGGCGCCAGCTGAACCAACGCCCGAAAGAGGTGACCGCCCGGATCGCCCAGCTACTGCGGCGCTAGAACGCCGCAAGCGGCCTCTAGCCGCGCCAGGCTGACCAGCCGCTGGCGCCGCCCGAGCGCCTGCGCAACCTGGTAGGCGGCGCGCTTGCGGAAGCACGGCATCTGGCCGGCCAGCCGCCTGGTCTCCTTGATCAACGACGTCATCCGTACGCCCTGCAGGCCGCACGCCACGACCCACTCGAACGGCTGCAGGTCGTTCTCGATGTTGATCGCAAATCCATGGGTGGTCACGCCGCGCGAGAGATGCACACCGATCGAGGCGATCTTTCGGTCCTCGACCCAAACCCCGGTGTACTCAGGCCCGTCCTCCACCCGGCCCCGGGCGGACACGCCCTCCTGCGCCAGCGCCGCGACCAACGCATCCTCGAGCGTCCTCAGGTACGCGATCACGTCATCGACGCGGACGATCGGATAGCCCACGAGCTGTCCAGGCCCGTGATAGGTGAGCTTGCCACCGCGGTCGGTCTGGACGATGTCGAAGCCCTGCATCCGGTACCACTCCTCGCCCATCGGCAGCTCCTCGGCGCCGGACCGACGACCGCGGGTGTAGACGGGGAAATGCTCGAGCAGCAGCAGTACGTCAGGCAGCTCCTCGCGCTGACGGGCCGCGCAGATTCGCTCCTGCAGCGCGAGCCCGTCGCGGTAGTCGACCACCCCCAGGTGGCAGACCCAGAGCTCCGGCGTCACCCGCCGGTCGCCCCCTCGAGGTGCCGCTTGACCGATGCCAGGAATTGGGCGGACAACGCGCCGTCCAGCGCACGGTGATCCCAGCTCAGCCCAAGGATCGTGATCGGCCGGATCGCGATCGAGTCGTTGCCGTCGGCGTCGGTGACGACCACCGGCCGCTTTACGACAGCCTCGAAGTCGAGGATCGCAACCTGCGGCTGGTTGATGATCGGCGTCGCCATGATCGACCCGTACTGGCCGGGGTTGGTGATCGTGAACGTGCCGCCGTGGACCTCGTCGGGCTTGAGCTCTCGGGAACGAGCTCGCCGTGCCAGGTCCTTGACACGGGCAGCCAGGCCTTCGACCGACAGCTCGTGCGCGCCATGAATCACGGGCACGATCAGGCCGTCGTCGCCGAGCGAGACAGCGATTCCCAGGTTCACTTCACGGTGGACCTGATACTGCCCGCCCTCCATCGTCGCGTTCAACGACGGATGCTCGCGAAGCGCATCGATCACGGCTCGTGACACGAACGCGAGCCCGGTCACGCCGAGCCGCTTGCGAGCCGCCTCGACGCGGGACATGTCGACCTCGATCCAGGTCGTGCAGGTCGCGGCGGTTTCGAGCGATCGCTTCATGTGCTCGCCGATCTGGCGTCGCATCCGCGAGAGCTGTCCGCTCCCGGCCGGAACCGCCGGAGCCACCGAAGCAGCCGGAGCCGCCGGAACTGGGTCCGGGCGGTACGGGCTCTCGATGTGCAGCGGCGGCTCCTCGACAGCGCCGCCGTCCGTCACCAGTGCGAGCACGTCCTGCTTGCGCACGCGCCCGCCACGTCCCGTCCCCTCCACCCGTGAGAGGTCGATGCCGTGCTCGGCGGCGATGCGCTGGACGACGGGGGAGTAACGCCGCAGGTCGCCCGCGGCCGGCCGGGTGCCGGCGGCACCGTTGCGCGCCCCGTTCGTCGCCCCGGATTCCGGTGCATCAGACTCGGGGGTCGGGGAGGTGGCGGGGGTGGCTCCGGCAGCCGATCCGGAGGGCGTGGAAATCGGGGCGGCCTCGGCAGCCGATCCGCTCCCCACGGCGATCCGCGCCAGCACGGTCCCGACGTCGACGGTCTCGTCTATCGGCACCAGGATCTCCGCCACGACGCCGGCGACAGGCGCCGGGACCTCGGTGTCGATCTTGTCGGTGGAGATGTCGCAGATCGCCTGATCGGCGCCGATCCGGTCGCCGACCTCAACCCGCCAGCCGACGACGGTGCCCTCGGCGACCGACACCCCCATCTGGGGCATCGTCACATCGACCAGGGCGGTATCAGTACGCGAGGAGGTCACGGCACGCCTCCTTTACGCGCTCGACGGACGGAAGCACCGCTTGCTCCAAGGGCGGCGAGAACGGAATCGGCACGTCGGGCGTGGCCACCCGGACGACCGGGCCGTCGAGATCCTCGAAGCCCTTCTCGGCGATCAAGGCCGCGACCTGGGCGCCAGCGGCGCACATCTGGTTTGCCTCGTCGACGATCACCACCTTCGAACAGCGACGGACCGAGTCGAGAATCGCGTCCGAATCCAACGGAACCAGCGAACGCAGGTCGAGCACCTCGATCGAGGCTCCCTCCAGATCGTCCGTGGCCTCCAAAGCGGTATGCACCATTGCGCCATACGCGATCACGACCAAGTCCTCACCCGGGCGCGCCACGCGGGCCTTCATCGGAGTCTCGAACACACCCTCGGGCACCTCGCCCTTGATCCGGCGGTACAGGTGCTTGTGCTCCATGAAGCACACGGGGTTCGGATCGCGGATGGCGGCGTGCAGCAGGCCCTTCGCATCCTCAGCCGTCGACGGCGCGACGACCTTGATCCCGGGGGAGTGCATGAACCAGGC
>DASYFZ010000258.1:0-6098 GCA_036000295.1 Solirubrobacteraceae bacterium | reverse complement strand
ACCGACAAGCCGTTGATCGTCAAGCTCACGCCCAACGCCTCAGACGTCGCGGCCGTCGCGGTCGCGGCGGAGCAGGCGGGCGCGACCGCGCTGTCGTTGATCAACACGCTGCGCGGGATGGCGCTTGACCCGAAGACCGGCTCTCCGGGGGTGGGGGGGACGACCGGCGGCGTGTCTGGCCCGGCCGTCCGCGCGATCGCGCTGGCTCAGGTCCAAGGCGTCTCACAGGCCACCACGATCCCGCTGATCGGGATGGGCGGGGTCCAGTCCGGCCGCGACGCGCTCGACCTGATCCGGGCCGGTGCCGATCTCGTCGCGGTCGGCACCGAGAGCTTCCGTGATCCGGTCGCCGGATCGCGAATCGCGGCCGAACTGGCGGCGCTACTGCAAACGACTGAGGCTGTGAAGGCGCGGTGACACCTACGTCAAGCCTGATACTGAAAAACCCCCTGCAAACTTGGTGTATTGCCGCAACCATCCTCGACAATGCTCGACCTCAGCTTGAGGTGTAGTCGAATTGCGGCCATTTGTCTTGATCGCCCCGTCGCAAGATGTATAGTCGCCGCCCATGCCGCCGGTGACCGAATCACCATCTAAGCCCATCGCTGCGCCCGAACGATCCCTCGTACAGCGGATGGAAGCGCTCCAGCGCGCCAATGACATCCGCAGCCGACGTGCGCAGCTCAAGCGTGACCTAAAGGCCGGCCGCCAGCCGATCCACGAGTTGCTGCTCGCGCCTCCGGACTATCTCGAGACCGCGAAGGTGTTCGATCTCCTGCTCGCCGTGCCGAAGTACGGGCGGGTGAAGGTCAACAAGATCCTGTCGCAGTGCAGGATCTCACCAAGCAAGACGATCGGCGGGCTCTCCGAGCGCCAACGGCGCGAGCTTGTCGCGCTCATGCGCCGCCGCTAGCAGCGGCGCCCCCACCCCGTGGCCATGATCTTCGTGATCACCGGGCCCTCCGGGGTGGGGAAGGGCACGCTCATTCGCGGTCTGCTCGAACGCATCCCCGAGCTCGAACTGTCGACGTCCGCCACGACGCGAAAGCCACGGCCGGGCGAGGAGGACGGCGTCCACTACCACTTCCTGACGCCCCAGCAATTCGCCGAGCGCGTCGCGGCGGGTGAGTTCGTCGAGCACGCCACGTACTCCGGGAACATGTACGGGACCCTGCGCTCAGAGCTCGAGCGCAGAGCGCAGGAGGGCAATCCGGTGGTGCTCGAGATCGAGGTGCAGGGCGCCCGGCAGGTGCGCGAGGCGATCCCCGAGGCGGTCGCGGTGTTCATCGCCCCGCCGTCGCTGGATGCGCTGCGCGCGCGGCTGGTAGGCCGAGGCACCGACAGCCCCGAGGAGGTCGACGAGCGCCTGCGGACGGCCGAGCACGAGCTCGAGGCACAGCCCGAGTTCGGGTACGTCGTCGTCAACGACAGGCTCGAGCAGGCAACCGACGAGCTGGAAGGAATCGTGCGTCGTGGGCTTCCTGCTCAGTAGGAGCCCAGCAGCCGCTAACAGCCCGCTAACCTTTGACTTCCCACCACCAAAGGACCACGACGCCTTGATCTCACCACGCATCGACAAGCTGCTCGACCACGTCGACTCCGACTACGCGAGCGTGATCGTCGCCGCCAAGCGCGCCCGGCAGATCAACTCCTACTACCACAACCTCGGAGAGGGGACGTTCGACGAGTTCCCGCCGCCGATGGTCGACACGCGCTCCAAGAACTACCTGACGATCGCCCTGGAAGAGGTTGCACAGGGCAAGATCAAGTACCACTACAGGTAAGTGGCCCGGCCAGCCTTTCGTCGCCAGCCGCTCGGCTCCTAGGACCGATCCGTGGCCCGGTTGCTCCTCGGGGTGAGCGGCGGGATCGCGGCCTATAAGGCGCTCGAGACCGCGCGCCTGGCGGTCAAGGCCGGTCATTCGGTCCGGGTCGTGCAGACCCCGAACAGCGAGCGGTTCGTCGGCAGGACGTCGTTTGAGGGGATCACCGGGGCGCCCGTGCTCGTCTCCGAGTTCGGACCCGATCCCGCCCGTGGTTCGTATCCCGGAGAGCCACTGCCCGAGCGGGCGCCGATCAGCCATCTGGCGCTCGTCGAGCGCGCCGACCTGTTTTTGATCGCCCCCGCCAGCGCGAACACGATCGCCAAGCTCGCCAACGGCCACGCCGACAACCTGCTCACGACCGCGGCGCTCGCCGCGGCGTGCCCGGTGGCCGTAGCGCCGGCGATGAACAACCGCATGTACCTGGCCCCCGCCACCCAGGCAAACCTCCAGCTGCTCTCCAACCGGGGCGTGACGGTGATCCCGCCGGCCGAGGGCGAGCTGGGATCGCACGGCGAGTACGGGATCGGGCGGCTGCCCGAGCCCGCGCAGCTGATCGCCGTCTGCGAGGCGCTGCTGACGCCGCCCACCTGGTCGGGTGTGGGGGTGCTGGTCACGGCCGGCGGCACTCGCGAGCCGATCGACAGCGTGCGCTTCATCGGCAACCGCTCGTCGGGGAAGATGGGATTCGCGCTTGCGCGTGAAGCTGCGCGCCGCGGCGCCGACGTGACGCTCGTGGCGGCCAACGTGACGCTCGATCCACCGCCCGGGGTCCGGGTGCTGCCCGTCGGCACCGCGGCCGAGCTCGCCCAGGCGTGCGAGCGGGAGTTCGACGCATGCGACGTACTGCTGATGGCCGCGGCCGTCGCGGACTTCCGCCCCGCCAGCCCGGTGGCGCACAAGCTCAAGAAGGACCGTGGAACGCCCACGATCGAGCTCGAGCCGACCGACGATGTGCTCACCGCGCTGGCGGCACGCCGGCGCGACGGCCAGCTCCTCGTCGGGTTCGCGGCCGAGCACGGCGACGGCGCGGTCGACTACGGGCGCGGCAAGCTCGAGCGTAAGCGGCTCGACGCCGTCGTCGTCAACGATGTGTCGACGCCGGGCATCGGCTTCGACTCCTCCGACAACGAGGTGACGATCCTGGCGGCCGGTGGGGGAGTGCGGCAGGTGCCGCGAGCGAGCAAGGAAGGCGTCGCGCGAGCGGTGCTGGACGAGATCGAGCGCTTGCGCTCAGAGAGGGGAGACGCGGATGGAGCCCGAGCAGACGCCAGTAGCGCCGCAAGGGTCTGAGGAAGCCGCGGCGCTCGCGCGCCGGCTGGCCGACAACATCGCGCGGGCCGTGCAGGTCCGTCGCCAGACGCTCGATCATCTGGTCGTGGCGCTGCTGGCGGAGGGGCACGTCCTGGTCGAGGATTACCCCGGCGTCGGCAAGACGGCGCTGGCGCGGTCGGTCGCACGATCGATCGACTGCCAGTTCGCGCGCGTCCAGTGCACCTCTGACCTGCTCCCGGCGGACGTCGTTGGAACCAACGTCTACGACCAGCGCGAACAGCGGTTCGAGTTCCGTCCCGGCCCGGTGTTCGCGAACGTCGTGCTCGTCGACGAGATCAACCGCGCGTCACCGAAGACTCAGTCCGGGCTGCTCGAGTGCATGCAGGAGCGCCGGGTCACCGTCGACGTGCACACGCACGAGCTCGCGCGTCCGTTCCTGGTGCTGGCGACCCAGAACCCGATCGAGTACGAGGGCACGTATCCGCTGCCCGAGGCGCAGGTCGACCGCTTCATGATCCGCATCTCGATGGGGTATCCCGCGCCCAACGACGAGGCGAACATGCTCGCCGACCACGAGGCCGGCGACCGGGTCCTGTCGCTGTCGCCCGTCGCCACCGCCGCCGAGGTGCTGGCGGCCCAGGACGCCGCCGCGCGGGTCCGTGCGTCGCAGGCGCTGCGCGACTACGTGGTGCGCCTGCTGTGGCGCACCCGCGAGGATCCCCGCGTCGAGCTCGGCGCGAGCCCGCGAGCCGGATTGCTGCTGCTGCGCGCGGCCAAGGCCCACGCGATGATGCAGGGCCGCGACCACGCGCTGCCCGACGACGTCCAGGCGCTCGCCGAGCCAGTTCTCTCGCACCGGCTGGTGCTCGCCCCCGAGACGCCGCGCGGCGCGGGCAAGGATGTCGTCGCCGACGCGGTCTCATCGGTCAGGGCGTTGTGACGAGAGCGCCGGCGTGACCGGACGGTCGTGGGCATGAGCAGGGCGGCCGGCGTCACGGCGTCGGGGCTGGTCCTGATCCTGTTCGCGCTGCTGTTCAGCGCCGCGCCGCTGTTCGTCCCCGGGCTGGCGCTGACGTTCATGGGGCTGGCCACGCCGGCCTGGATCTCGTTCGCGGCGCGCGGCGCTCGCGTCGAACGCCAGCTCCACTCAGATCGGGTGGTGGAGGAGGAGCCGCTCGAGGCGACGATCGAGGTCACGCGCGGAGGCTGGGGACTGCCCGGGGGAGAGCTGCACGACCCGCTCGCGGGAGCGCCGGTGTCGCTGCGGGGCTGGCTGTCGCCGCTGTCGGGTGACAGCACGGCAAACGTGCGGGTTGTGGCGCGATTCGCTCGCCGCGGCCGGGTCACGATCGAGCCGCCGTCGCTGGCCGTCCGCGACCCGCTCGAGCTCGCCTGCGCCGTGCGGCGCGCCGCCGGGCCCGCCGACGAGATCCTGGTGCTTCCCCGGACCGAGCGCGTGCACTGGCTGGGCCGCGACCTCGCGCGGCCGGACCCGAACGTTGGCCGGTCGCCGACCGAGCCGCTGGCCGCCGTCGAGGTCGACGGGTTGCGGCCCTACCGGCAGGGCACACCCGCCTCGCGCATCCACTGGCCTGCGCTCGCCCGCGGAGCGGGACTGATCGAGCGGCGGCTGCAAGCCGACGGCGACAGCCGCCCGCTCGTGGTTCTGGACGCTCGCTGCGAAGGACCATCCGAGAATCTCGACGCGGCCGTCCGCGCCGCCGCGTCGCTCGTGCTCGAGCTGGGCAGGCACGGGGGCTGCAGCCTGCTGCTGCCGGGCGAGCGCCGGCCGCTCGACATCGACCGGGATCTTGGCACCTGGCACGCCGCGCATGTGAAGCTTGCGATGATCGAGCCTGCCACCGACCGCCAAGCCCCGGCGCTTGCCGCAGGCGCGCGTCGCGGGCGCCTGTTCTACGTGTCCGCCCGGCCGATCGACCGGCTCCCGGCAACGCTTGCGGCGAGCTGCGACGGGATCGGCGTCGTGGTGCTGCCGGTGGGGCTGTGCGGGAGCATGTCCTCGCCGCCGGCGTTCGAGGTGATCGGGTGCCGCGGGTTCTCGCTCGGAGCGCGATCTCGAGGGCTGACCAGAGAGCGGGTGATCGCGTGAGCTCGCGCGCCCAGGTCGCGGTGCTTCCCCCGCTCGGACGCCGCGCGCCGAGGCCCGGCGCGATCACCGCCACCGTCCGCGAACGTCCGGCGCTGCGGGTTGCGGCGTTCGCGGCGTTCGGCATGTACGGCGTGCTGCGCTGGGCCAGCATGCTCAGCCCCGCCCCGACGTGGCGGTCGCTCGGGATGCTGGCGGTGGCGACGGGGATCGTCGCGATCGGCGTCCTGGTCAGAGGGCGGCTGCGCGTGCTGCTGGTGTTCGCCGGGATCGTCGCGCTGCTGGCGATGTTCGCGTTCAGCGGGGTCCCGTTCTCGTGGGTCCGGCATCTGCGCATCTGGGCGACGGGGGACGGGATCGGCCAGGGCCTTTCGGGGCTCCCGCGCACGCTGATCCCCTACGCCGGCCTCGACCCCTGGATCCGCGAGGTGATCCTGCTCGGCGGCGGGCTGCTGCTGCTCGGCTCCGCGCTGATCCTGGCGCTGGCTCCGCGGCCGCTCAGCGAGGCCAGGCGCGCCGTGGCGGCGGTGCCGCTGCTGACGCTGGCGGTGCTGCCGTCGACGATCAACCGTCCGCCGGGCGTGTACGTCCATGGCCTGCTGCTGTTCGGGTTGTTGGCGCTGTTCATCTGGGGCGAGCGGCTCGACCAGGACGATGGTGCCGTCGTCGTCGGCGTCGCGGCGGTCGCCGCCGCGGCGGGGATGGCGTTCGCGCCGGTGCTCGACACCCACCAGCCGTGGGTCAACTACCAAGCGCTGACCAGCAGCCTGGCGCCGGGCGCGTCGGAGTCGTTTGACTGGTCGCAGCGCTACGGCCCGCTCGCCTGGCCGCGCAAGGGCCACGAGGTCATCGACATCAAGGCCGCGCATCAGGACTACTGGAAGGCCCAGAAC
>DASYFZ010000247.1:0-4788 GCA_036000295.1 Solirubrobacteraceae bacterium | reverse complement strand
GGGGCAGCGAGCCGGTCGTGGAAGATCTCGTAACGCGCCTGGCCCGAGCCCGGCGCTGGGTCCACGGCCCGCACGATCCGCTCCTCATACAGCCTGTCCAGCACGGCGCCGACGGTCGTCTCCGAGTGCGCGGTCATCTGTGCCAGATCGCGCGCAGTGTGGGCCACCTTGACGCCCGACGGCGTGACGAGGTCGTGGAAGATGTCGGTCGCGGCCTCGAGCTCCTCGCCGGCCAGGCCCATCAGCGCACGGTCGACGTGGTTGCGCACGATCGTCTCCGCGCCGCCGAGCTCATCGTTGAGCGTTTCGGTCCGTAACACCCGTGACCCCTTGGCCAGCTCACATTCCCACAGGCGGGTCATCACCAGCTGGAGGAACGGCGTCTCGATCTCGTCGGCGTTGGCGCTTGGCCAGCTGCCGCCGTCGCGGTCGGGACGGCGCGTTCCGAGCTCGATGTTGCCGCGCTTGACTTCGTCGAGCACGGCATCGGCGAGGTCGTCGTCGAGCACGATCGGCTCCTGCTCGGGGTGCTCGGCGTTATAGATCTCAACAGGCTTCTCGATCGCCTCGAGGGCCGCTTCGCGCGCGAGGTACTCGAGATGCAGGTAGTTGTTGTAGACGTTGCTGATCCGCCCACTGAACAGATCCCCGAGGCCGCCATAGGCGTCCTCGCGCACGGCGATCAGGAAGTTGGCCGGGACCGTCGGCGAGTTCACGCACTGAGCGAGCTCGTCCGCCAGGCGGTCAGGGCGACCAGCGCTTAGGCGATAGCTGAAGTGCTCCTCGAATTGGTCGAGGATGATCACAAGCGTCGCGTCGAGCGCCGAGCCGGCGGTGGCAATCGCCTCGGCGAGGCTGCCGTTGGAGTCAGACGCAGGGCCGGCGCCGTTGCTGGCTGGCCGCAGCACGTGCACCTGGCGGCGGATCTCGGAGATCAGGTCCTGCACCGGGTCGTCCTTCCACGCGCTGAACACCAGCGGCACGAACTTCGGAGACCGGCTTGCGTCGATGTTCTGCATCGCCAGCTCGCGCAAGCGCGCCGCCACGCCGGCGCGTAGCAGCGAGCTCTTGCCCACCCCGCTCTCGGCGTACAGCAGGGTCAGCCGGGCGGTACGGAGGTGCGCGAGGATGATCTTGCGTTCGGTCGCGCGGCCGAAGAACCACCTGGCGTCGTCTTCGGTGTAGAAGCCCAGACCCTGGAATGGGCTTCGCTCTTCAACCATCCCAGTGCTCGAGCATCGAACGCAGCTCGCCGACATACTCGGGCAAGCCCGCGGCAAGTAGCTCCACGTGGCCGACGACGCTCCACGACGCCTTTTCGAGCGGGTCTGGCTCCTGCTGGATCGCCCATGAGCTCTCGGTGATCGGCTTTCCCCGCCAGATCCGCCGCAGGAACACGCGAGAGTTCCAGTTGCGCAGCCCGTAGCCGAGGAACAGGCAGCGGCTGCCGGTGAGCTTGTCGAGGATCTGGATCGGCAGGTGATCCTGGATGTTGTGCGTCGGCAGGTAGTCGATGTAGTGGTCTTCGGTGACCACGTAGTTGTTGCGCCAGGAAACCCCGCCCTCCTGACCGTCGGCGCCGCCGTGGATCTTGACGATGATCGTGCGCTCGAGCTGCCCGTCGTCGTCGATCGGGAAGCCGACGTATTTCCTCGGCTCGAGGATCGTCGTGGCCACCGGCTCAGCCGCGTCCTCGCCCCAGGGCACGTGCACAAACCAGCCGCTGGCCGCCACGTACACGGCGTAGTCGAACGGCTCGTTGACGTCTTCGAACGCGCGCTCCAGCCCGAGGTCATAGTTGCCGCTGATGATCAGCTGCGGGCGCGGCGGCAGACCCCGGCGCCGAACGATCCCGGGGAAGGCCGCCAGGAAGCGGTGCACGTCGGTCGGCTGTGACTGCGCCGCAACCAGATCCTTGATCGCGGTGTAGAGGCGACGCTGTCCCAGCGTGACAGCGACGCGCTGTGCGACCTCCGCCAGGCCGGACGCGTTGGTGGCGAACTGCTCGGACAGCGGCGAGGCGAGCTGATCGGCGAGCGGTGTAGGCCCACGGATGCCGGAGCCGAGCACCGGCACCACGCCGCCGTCGAGCATCCCGTTGATCACGTCGACGTAGTGGTCGTGGTAGGGCTCCGAGATCCCGGCCGCCGCGCGCGCCGGCGCAGGCCGCGGCGCCGGGTCCTGCGACCGCGTCGCCGACCCGTCGGTGTCGGGCGCCGGCGGCGTCCTTTCGGCCCCGACCTGGTCGAGGCGTGCGAACAGCCCCTCGATGTCGCTGTCGAACGACGCATGCCGCAGCGCTACGGACTCCTTGCGGCAGATCGCGCGCAGCGACCTGGGAAGCGTCTCGGGGTCGGGCATCGCGGTGTCGATCAGCACCGGGACGACACGATCCGGAGCGTCGCGCAACGCCCACTCGAGCTCGCGTCGAGCGGCGTCGTCGGTGTGGCGACTCGCGCCGCTCGTCCTGAGGCTCGAGACCCATCCCGGTCCGATCAGCGCCAGCAACACTCCCTGCGCGCGGAGCTCCTCGCGGCGCTCGACGCCGTCACCGTGGTCGACCGCCCCGCGCACGTTGTCCCCACCGAAGCGCTGGCCGAGTCGGTCGGTGAGCAGCAGCGCGTGACCAGAGGTGTCCTGGCGGTAGTTCAGGAAGATGCGCACGCCGCGGGCGGATTTGTCGCGGACCCGGCGCCCGGCAATCTGCGCCGAGCGGGTCACCGGGACGCCGGGCGTCGGCGCGTGGCCATCTTCGCCCAGATCGAAGATGCGACCGTCCTGGACGCGCATGAACAAGACCGGCGTGCCCCACTCGATGTCGTCGCTGCGCTCGGCGAGCATCGCCAGGCGGGCCGCGGCGAGACTGGCATCCACCGGGACGCCGCCCGCCAGCGGCTCGTAGAAGCCGCCGGCGAACACGATCGCAGCCTCGTCTGAGATCTCGAACTGCATGGCGACCACGGCGGGGATGTCGCGCTGCACGAGTGCGCCGGCGACGCCCGCAAACGGGTCGCTTCGCGCCGTCCGGGCGCCCTCGCAGGCGTTGAGGATCGCCAGCCGCAGCGACGAGAAGTCGTGCAGCACCATCCCCAGCCGGTCGCCGCTCACCGGTCGTGCCCAGCCGCTCTCATCCTCGAACAGCAGGACACCGCGCTCGCTATCACGGTCATAGGTCCCGTGGCCGACGTAGTGCAGGGCATGGAATGTCTCGGTCTGGAGGGCCTTGAGCAATCCACCGAGCGTCGGCCGCTCCAGCCAATGCAGCTCCACGGCGCCGGTGGCCGTCAATCCCGAGAGCGCGCGCTGGAGGTTTTCGCGTTCGCGCTGCACATCGAGCTGCTCGTAGTCGGCGGGACTCGAAACAACCCCGAGCAGGCGCAACGGCGGCTCCACAAGCAGCGGGCGATGCGCACGTGGCAGATCGAGGTATCGCACCACTGGAGTGAACGCCGACACCGCCAAGAAGTCGGGCTCGTCGAACAGGTACTCCCATGGGACGTCAATCAGCTCCGGCGAACCACTCAGGCACAGCGTGATCCGGATCCCCCGCTCCTCGCCGCGCGCGTGCGCGAGGGCGTCCCGATAGAGCTCGTTGATGGGGCCCTGGAACAGCGCCTTGAACAGCCTGCCGCCGAAGCTGCGGGCGTCGGCGATCGCCGAGCTGTCGATGCGTCGTCTGCCGCGCGGCCGGCTTACCTTCAGGATGAAGTTCTCGAGCTCGAGCTCGTTGAACGGCAGATCGAAGCTCGTCGACGCCTCGGCAGTGCGAGTGCTGGCGAGTACGTGATACCTGCCGGCCTCACGACGATCGATCCTTAGCCTCAGCTCGTCGTATCCCTGGACGAGCGGTCGCATCGTTGCCACTCGAGCCCCTTTTCGGTGGCGCGATTCTAGGGATAGCGGGGTCGCCGATCAACGCGTCACGCGGTTCTCAGGAAACTCCCAGCTTGGTCGTCCAAGTGGTGATGGCTACTGCTGGGGCTGCGCGCTTCCCAGCCGGACCAGCCCCGTCTGGTAAGCGACGATCACCGCCTGCACTCGGTCTCGCAGGCCGAGCTTGCGCAGCACGCTGGAGATATGCGTCTTGACCGTCGCTTCGCTGACGACGAGCTCGGCCGCGATCTCCGCGTTGGAGAGGCCGCCGGCCAGTAGCCGAAGCACCTCGATCTCGCGGGCAGTGAGCTCGGCGAGCGCGTCGCTTGACTGGTCGCCGACGGGCAACGTCGCGGCGAAGCGCTCGAGCAGCCGGCGGGTAACCGAGGGCGCGAGCAGCGCGTCTCCGTGTGCGACGATCCCGATCGCCTCGACGAGCTTCGCAGGTGTGACGTCCTTGAGCAGGAACCCGCTCGCCCCGGCGCGGATTGCCGCGTGAACGTACTCGTCGAGATCGAACGTCGTAAGCACGATGATCCGTGCCTGCGAGCCATCGGCGACGAGCTTGCGGGTCGCTTCGATCCCGTCGAGCACGGGCATGCGGATGTCCATGAGAATCACGTCGGGGCGTCGGCGCTCGGCGAGTGCCACGGCCTGCGCGCCGTTCTCCGCCTCGCCAACCACCTCAATCTCCGGCCGCGCGTCGAGGATCGCCCGAAAGCCACCGCGCACGAGCGCCTGGTCGTCGCAGATCAGGACGCGGATGCTCACCGGCCGGGCTCCTCGAGCGGAAGCCGAGCGCTGACCTCGAACCCGTGTCCCGCTCGCGGCCCGGCCCAAAGCTCACCTCCGAACAGCGCCACGCGTTCACGCATCCCGATGAGCCCGTGTCCGGTCGTCTCGCCGTTGACGAGG
>DASYFZ010000237.1:0-2587 GCA_036000295.1 Solirubrobacteraceae bacterium | reverse complement strand
GGCGCGAGGAACTCGCCCGCCTTCGCGATCGCGGCAGCGGCGTCCTCTGAGCCGTCGAAGCACAGTAGCGCCGGGGCCCCTCTGGAATCTGCGGATCGTGCTGACACCGCCTCATCATCCATGATCGCGATCAGTCATCGGTCCGCACGTTCCCCGGGGCTTTGCGCCGCGGTTGCTACGGATTTGAGCTGCGCTGCTCGCTGCGAACCTTGACGTCATGACCACGGCGCCGGCCCCGACGATCGCGCGCCCCGGTGTCCCACCGCGCGACAGACCGCGCCGAGACGCGCGCGAGCTCGCCTGGGTGATCGACCGTCGCGCCCAGATCCTTGCGTCGATCGCCGTCGCGGCGATCGTGGTCGGCGCCCTCCTGCACGCGGTCGGTTCCGGGACTGCCGGGGACGCGGTATGGGCTGGCGCGGTCGCGCTGCTGGCCGCCGAGCTCGCGTTCGAGGTTGGCCGCAGCATCGTCGTGGAGCACAGTCTGGGTGTCGACACGATCGCGCTGGTGGCGATGGTCGGCGCGCTCGCGCTCGGGGAGCTTCTCGCCGGAGCGGTTATCGGCTTGATGTTCTCCGGTGGCGCCGCGCTCGAATCGGTTGCCTCCCGGCGTGCGCGACGGGAGCTGACGGCGTTGATCCAGCGCGCACCGAAGGTCGCGCAGCTCCGCGTCGGTGACCGACTCGAGGAGGTGGCGGTCGATCGCCTCGAGATCGGCGACGTCATCGTCGTGCGGACCGGCGAGGTCGTCCCTGTCGACGGAACGATCATCAGCCCCGAGGCGGTGATCGACACCAGCACGCTGAGCGGCGAGCCGCTGCCCCAGACCGCGTCGCGCGGGATGCCGGTGCTCAGCGGCTCGGCGAACGCCGGCGCCCCGTTCGACGTCCGCGCGGACCGTCCCGCGGGCGAGAGCGCCTACGCCGCGCTCGTCAGGCTCGTCGAGCAGGCGCAGACGCAGCGCGCCCCGTTCGTCCGGATGGCCGACCGGTATGCCGGGTTCTTCCTCCCGGCCACGATCCTGGTTGCGGGTCTGGCGTGGGCGGTAAGCGGCGACCCGGTCAGGGCGCTCGCGGTCGTGGTCGTCGCGACGCCATGCCCGCTGATCCTCGCGGCGCCGATCGCGCTCGTCTCCGGGCTCTCCCGCGCCGCGCGAGCAGGCGTGATCGTCAAGGGCGTCGGCGCGATCGAGACACTCGGCGAAGCCCGCACCGTGCTGTTCGACAAGACCGGCACCCTGACCGTCGGGACACCCGAGGTGCGGGAGATCGTCACCCACGGGCAATTCGGCTCCAGCGAGCTGCTACGCCTGGCGGCGTCGCTCGATCGCCTGTCCGCCCACGTCCTCGGCGAAGCGCTCGTCGCCGCCGCAGCCGACGCCGGGCTGCAATTGACGATGCCGCTCGACATTCGCGAGGAGCCGGGCCAGGGGATCCAGGGAACCGTCGACGGTCACCGCGTCGCCGTCGGGAGCCGGGCGTTCATGCGCTCCGTCGGGATCCGGGATGCCGAGCAGGCGTCGACGACGGTCGCGACCACGCGCGGGTCGGGCGAGGCGCATGTCGTGGTCGCGGTCGACGGCAGCGTGGCCGGCGTGATGGTGATGGCCGACGAGCTCCGCCCCGACGCCGACCGAATCGTCGACCGGCTCCGCGCCGAGGGGATCCGCCACGTCGCGATGATCTCCGGCGATCGCCGATCAGTCGCCGAGCGCGTCGGCCGGCAGATCGGTGTCGACCGTGTCTACGCCGAGCAGTCCCCAGAGGACAAGCTCGAGGTCGTCCGACGGATCGGCGCCGACCAAGCCTTGCGACCGGTGATCATGGTCGGCGACGGGATCAACGACGCGCCCGCGCTCGCGATCGCCGACCTCGGGATCGCGATGGGCGCCTCCGGAGCGACCGTGTCCTCCGAGACCGCCGACGCCGTCATCACCGTCGACCGCGTCGATCGCGTCGCAGATGCCGTCCATGCTGGACGGCGCGCGCTCTACATCGCCCGCCAGAGCGTGCTCACCGGCATGGGGCTCAGCATGGCCGCCATGGCCGTCGCCGCCGCTGGCTACCTGCCGCCCGTCGCCGGCGCTCTGCTCCAGGAAGTCATCGACCTCGCCGTCATCCTCAACGCGCTGCGCGCCTTGCGCGGCTGACACCGCTACACATCCGGCGACGGCTCGCGATCGGCCCAGTAGTCCTCGGCCTCGGCTTCCATCTTCGCAAGCCGCGTGTAGTAGTCGGGGAACTCGTTGAGGTGCGCCCGCGCGATCTTGCCGGTCGTCACCTCGTCGTCGTCGCTGACGTTCGTCTCCGGGTCGCGCCGGCCGTGCTCGAGCTCGACCCCGAGTCCCATCCGGAACTGCTCGACATCGAACCGCGAACGGTCCCAGTCGATCCCGATCCGCTCGCCGATCTCGCGAGCCTGGTCTGCGGAGAAGCCAGGATTCTGGTCGCTCATCGCACCAGTCTCGCCGATCGCCCACCGAGCCGCCAGACGCCGAGGGCGAGCTGCTCGCCTGGGCGTTCGCCGAGCAGGATCCAGCCGCCGCCGTTGGCGGGGAGCCCCGCTGTGTCGCAGAGGGTGAGGCGCG
>DASYFZ010000235.1:0-6324 GCA_036000295.1 Solirubrobacteraceae bacterium | reverse complement strand
GGCGGCAACAGGATCGCGATCCACTCCACGCCGGAGACGTCGACCATCGGTCAGCCCGTCAGTCACGGCTGCGTGCGGCTGACGCTCGCCGAGGGCCGTTGGCTGATGGCACACGTGCCGCTCGGCACGCCAGCGATCATCACCGCCTGACCTCGACGGCTCCGCGTCCGCAGGCCGTCGTGCGCCCGCAGGCGGACCCGCCTACAGGTCCAGCCGCTCGATCGCCTTTAGGTACGCCTCGGTGTACGTCGGAAACTGCGCCACGGTGTCGCGCAGCAAGGCCAGGGGAAGCTCGGCCCTGATCGCCAGCGCGGCGTAGTGGATCCACTCGCTGACAAGTGGTCCGACTGCCCATGCCCCCACGAGGATCTTGCGACGAGCGTCTGCGATGACCCCGAGCTCGCCGCGTGGATCGGTCTCGTAGGTCCAGGGGCGGGCGATGTTGTCGCGTAACGGCAGGTGCACCGTCCGCACGTCGATGCCGGCTTCGCGCGCCTCACGCTCGGTCATCCCCACCGCGGCGACCTCGGGATCGGTGAACACGACGCGAGGCACGGCCTGGTAGTTGGCGCGCGCCGTCTCGCCGACGATGTCGGCGACGGCGATCCGGGCCTGGTACATCGCGACGTGCGTGAACGGCATCTCGCCGGTTACGTCGCCGACCGCCCAGACGCCTTCTGCGGCCCGGCACCGCTCGTCGACCTGGATGCCGTCCGGCGTCGCATCGATCCCGATCGTCTCGAGCGAGAGCCCTTCGACGCGCGGCTTTCGCCCGACCGCGACGATCACCTGACGAGCCTTGACCTGCCCATCGGCGTAATGGGCCACCCGGTAATCGCCCTCGCGCGTGACCGCGGCGACGGCGGTCTCGAGATGCACGTGGATCCCGTCGTCGCGCAACGCCGCCAGAACCAGCTCGCCGACTCTCGGATCCTCGCGCTCGAGCAGCGAATCAGACGACTCGAACAGGTTCACCTCCGCGCCGAACCGCCGCAGGATCTGCGCGAGCTCAATGCCGACCGGCCCACCGCCGAGCACGATCGCGCTGTCGGGCACCTGGATGAGCGTCGTCGCCTCGCGGTTGGTCCAGTATCCGGACGCCGCAAGTCCCTCGATCGGAGGGATGTCAGCCTCGCTGCCCGTCGCGATCACGAGCCTGTCGCCATGGATCGTCTTGCGCCCGACCCGCACCCTTCCCGGCCCCTGCAGTGACGCCCTGCCCTTGAAGACTCGGATGCCCTGGTCCTCGTAGCCTTCGACCTCGTCCTCGTCGTCGAGGGTTGCGGATCATGTAGTCGCGGTATTCGGCGACGTCGCTCCAACGGGTCTGCGCGCCCCATGTGCCGGGCGAGCGGTCCGCGTCAGAACGCGCCTCACCGGGACGCAACAAGGTCTTTGACGGGATGCACGCCCAATACGCGCATTCGCCACCAACGAGTTCCTGCTCGATCAGAGCGGTCGACAAGCCGTGCTCGCCAAGGCGCGATGCCACGACTTCGCCCGCCGGCCCAGCACCAATCACAATCGCATCGAAGCGTTCCCCGGTCATGGTGGGGGGCGCTACCCCGGATTCCGCGCCGACCAAACAGACCAACCGTCACGTTTGCCCTGCGTTACTCCGGGTATCGCTAACGGTGCGGGGTACGCGCAAAGCTATGGCCACGAGCACGCAAATCGAGCCACACCAGGAGCGCGCCGAGCACACCAACCAAGGCGATCCCTTACCCGTCCGCAACGAACTGCCCACGGAGCGCCTTGATCGGAACTCAGCCGAGTTGATGGCGCAACTGCGCGTCGCCGGCACCGGGATTCAGGTTCTGCTCGCGTTCCTGCTCGTGGTCCCGTTCAACGCGCGCTGGTCCCAAGCGACGGCGTTTGACCGCTACGTCTACTTCGTCACGCTGCTGTGCATGGCTGCTGCCGCGGTTTTGCTGATCGCGCCGTCGGTCCATCACCGCGTGTTATTCCGCCACGGCGAGAAGAGCTACCTGGTCACGGTGGGCAACCGCTTGGCGATCATTGCCATGGCCCTCGTCACGGTAGGGCTGACCGGCATCCTGCTGCTGATCTCAAACGTGCTGTTCGGCGGCGTCACCGCGGCGATCGTCGCAGCGGTCGCGCTGATCGGAGTGGCGACGCTCTGGTTCGGCCTACCGCTGCGCCAAAGCCACCGCGAAACGACGCGAGCCGCGAGTCAGCCGAACAGCGGCAGCCTTCGCCGGCGCGCGAGCTCGTCCATCCCCGACTGAATGCTCGCGGACACCCGCTCGTAGGCGGCCTCGACGTAGTCGCGGTCCTCAGCGAGCTCGGGATCGTCGGCGAGCACGATCGGCTCCTGGAAGGCTGTGCGGATCTTCGTCGGCAGTGGGATCTCGGGCAACAGCGCGGGGGAGATGCCCCACGGGAACTGCAGGGCGATCGGAAACATCTTCAGCCGGGCCACCTTGTCGAGCTGGAGTGCAGACGCGATTCGGCGTCCGGTCGCGAGCACCGGCATGGAGTCGGGTCCGCCGACCGTGGAGATCGGCACGATCGGGACCTGGCTGCGAAGCGCGAGCGCAATGAAGCCAGTCCGCCCGGCGAGGATCGCCTGATCTCGCTTGGTCCAGGGGCGCAAGGAGTCGCGTTCGCCGCCCGGCCACAATGCCACGTCCTGCCCTGACGCGAGTGCGGCGGCAATGCTGTCGGGAGCCGCCGGCAGCACGCCCATGCGGCGGAAGTAGGCGCCGATCAGCGGCGCTGCCATCAGCGCGTCGTGGGCGGTCCCGTGCAGCGGCCGGTCGCGCCCGAACCGCCGCCACCACTGCACACCGATCGTCCAGGCATCCCACACGAACGGTGCGCCGGAATGGATCCCGATCAACAGAGCGGGGGGGTCGGGAAGCCGCTCCCAGCCCTCGATCTCCATCCGGAAGTAGTAGTCCATGAGCGGATTCCAGAAGTACTTCTGGCGCTCGAGGAACTCCCAGTCGGGGCCGTCCAGCGACCACTCCGACGCGCGGTCAGATACCCAGCCCGCGACGCCCGTCTGCTTGCTCCGCCGGTGCTCGACCTTGCGCTCGGCCTCTTGAGCATGGCGCTCGCGCGCCCGCTGGGTGCCGTTTGAACGCGCGCTGCTTGAACGCTTGCTGGTACGGGCCGGCTGCGTGCCGCTCACATCGTCCTCCCTGGTCGCTCGTACGTGCTCTACCCCGCCGGCCTGATTACAAGCCGCTGGGGCGGGGCAAGTACGAGCCGTGCAGTCGCAGGAGCGGACCAGCAGCCCGTGATGCGCCGCCTCGGGCTCACGCTCGCCGGATTTACCCTGGCGAGCGCGTTCTATCTGCTGCTCGTCGACACCACGAGCCTTCCGGAACTGTACGTGCTCGTTGCTGTGGCGCTGATCGCGACGGTCGCCTTCGAAGCCGCTCGCGAACACGGATTCCCGGAGGCGCGGTTTTCGCTGCGGTGGCTGCGCCGCTCCTGGCGCGCGGTCGTTCGGGTTCCGCTCGACGTGGGCCTGCTATGCCGTGAGGCGGTCGCTCAAATCACGCAGCCCAAGCGCATGCGCGGCCAGTTCCGCGCGGTTCCGTTCAAGGCGGGCACGAGCGAGAGCGATCGCGGCCGCTACGCGCTGACCGAGATCGTCGGGTCACTGGCGCCGAACACGATCGTCATCGGGGTCGATGCTGACAGCGACCTGCTGCTCGTCCACCAGCTGCGCCGCCACGGCGACCGCGACGACATCGACGTGCTGGAGCTGGGATGAACGAGTGGGAGCTCGCCGCGATCGTGCTGATGGCCGCGATCTTGCCCTGCGTCGCGGTGTGCGCGTTTGCCAGTGCCGCTGCCGCGCTTGCGGCACTCGAGGTTGCGAGCACGCTTGCGACCACCACGTTGATCGTGCTGTCGGAGGGCTTTCACCGCCAACCGTTCGTGGACCTGGCCGTGGTGCTCGCGATGCTGTCGGTCGTTGGGTCGCTGGCGTTCGCGCGGCTGATGGAGGGGGACATATGACCGCCGCCCACGTGATCGCGACGGGCTTGCTGGTGATCGGCGTGGCGGTCGAGATCGTCGCCGTTGTCGGCGTCACCGCGATGCGCGACGTGTACGACCGTTTGCACTACGTCGGTCTCGCGGGATTCGGGGCGCTGCTGGTCGGCGCCTCGGTCCTCGTCCGCGAAGGCTTCTCGTTGATCGGCAACAAGGCGCTGTTCGCCGGCGCCTTCCTGGCCCTGTTCGGCCCGGTCCTGGTGCACGCCACCGCGCGCAGCATGCGCACCCGTCAGCTCGGAGATTGGCGGGACGGAGTCGAGCAGCACCGGGAGGACGAGGCGCCGTGACCGGCGTGCAGCTGGCCGCGCTGATCCTCGTGGCGGTCACCGCCACGGTGGTCGTTCTAACCCCCGACGCGCTTCGCCAGGCGCTGGTTCTCGGCATCTTCGGTCTGGCGCTGACGCTGCTGTTCTTCACGTTCCAGGCGCCCGACGTGGCCCTGTCGGAGATCGTCGTCTCCACGGTCGGGCTGCCGCTGATCATCCTGCTGGCGCTGCGCAAGATCGGCGAGCAGGAGCGCTCGCGCGAGCAACAGGAAGACGAATGAGCCGGCGCACGCGCTTGGCGATGTTTGCGATCGCCGGTCCCGGGCTGGCCGTCGTGATGCTGATCGGGATGCACGGGATGCCGGCGTTCGGCCACTACCACGGCGTGTACGGCCTGTTGATCGACAAGATCGAGGTGCCCGAGCGACACGCCACCGACCTTGTCACCGCGCTGAACTTCGATATCCGGGCGTTCGACACGCTCGGCGAGGAGTTCATCCTGTTTGCGTCGGTCGCGGGCGTGGCGCTGCTGTTGCGCAAGCTGCGACACGAGCGAGAGGGCAAGCGCAGCCGCGGGATCGAGGACCACAGCTTCGCCGGTGCCAGCGCGGGCCTACAGCTGGCGTCGCTGTACCTGGTCCCGCTGCTGATCGCGCTCGGCTGCTACATCGTGGTCCACGGCGCGCTGACGCCGGGCGGCGGCTTTCAGGGCGGGATCGTGCTCGCGGCGGGGCCGTTGGCGATCCTGCTTGCGGGTCGGTACTTCGCGATGAAGCGACTCGCGCCCGAGTGGATGCTCGAGGCGTCGGAGGCGATCGGAGCGGCCGGCTACGCGCTGATCGGCGTTGCCGGGCTGATCATCGCGGGTGTCTACCTGAAGAACTTCCTGCCGCTGGGCACGCCCGCGATGCTGCTGTCGGCCGGAATGATGCCCATCAACAGCGTGGCCGTCGGCCTCGAGGTGACCGGCGCGTTCCTGGTGGTCTGGACGGAGTTCCTCGATCAGGAGCTGTTCGTCGAGCGCGGCACCGGAGGCGATAACGCATGAGCTTTCTGCCGTATGTGATCGCCGCCTGGCTGCTCTTGATCGGGCTCTACGGCGTCGTCTCGAGCACGAACCTGATCCGGACGGTGCTCAGCCTGACGATCGTTCAGTCCTCGACGTACCTGGTCCTGCTCGGAGTCGGCTACCGCACCGGCGGCAAGGCGCCAATCGTGGCCGACATCCCCACGAGCTCAAAGCTCGTCGACCCGGTGGTGCAGGTGCTGGTGCTCACCGACGTCGTGATCGAGGCCACGGTCACGGCCTTGCTGCTCGCGCTGGTCGTCCAGGCCCACAAGCGGTTCGGCAGCATCCGCCCGGCCGACCTGCGCGCGCTCCGCGACTGAGCGCCCCAACGGTGACGCACCTAACCGCCCTGCCGGTCGTGGTTCCGTTCGTCATAGCGGCGCTGTTGATCGCCACCGGATCGGTGCTGCCGCGCCCGCTGCAGGACTTCCTCGGAATCGGCACGGCCGCGGCAGTCGTCGTGATGTGCGTGCTGCTCGCCGCCCATTCGGCGCACCAGCCGTTCGCCTACTGGGTCGGTGGCTGGACACCACGCCACGGCGCGGCCATCGGGATCTCGCTATCGGTCGATCCCCTGGGCGCCGGCATGGCCGCGTTCGCCGCCGTGATGGTGCTCGCCGCGCTGACGTATTCGATCCGGTACTTCGACGCAGTCGCCGGCCTGTTCCATGCCCTGATGCTGATGTTCATGGCTGGGATGGTGGGCTTCTGCCTGACCGGCGATCTGTTCAACCTGGTCGTGTTCTTCGAGCTCATGAGCGTCGTCGCCTATGCGCTGACCGCGTACCGGATCGAGGAGCGAGCCCCGATCCAGGGCGCGATCAACTTCGCGATCACCAACAGCATCGCCGGCTACGTGATGTTCATCGCCCTGGGGATGCTGTACGCACGCACGGGCGCGCTCAACATGGCCCAGATCGGCGCCGCGCTCGACGGCCATCGCGCCGATCCACT
>DASYFZ010000201.1:0-3800 GCA_036000295.1 Solirubrobacteraceae bacterium | reverse complement strand
GAGGTGTAGTGCCGATGACGTGAGCAGCGGCGGCGACCAGGATGAGGCTGGATCACTTTCACGAAAGGGGTCAGTCATGGCTACAGACTTCTCAGCGATGCAGCCCGCGCCACAGGAACGGATCCGATCGACACCTTCCTGGCTCCAGGCCCGAGCCTTGTGGGCGGGCCTTTCAATCATCACGATGTGGCTTGCGGTGCTGTTCGTGGGCATTTTCGGAAGCGACTTCATCGCCAATAGCAGTAACGGGTTCACCAAGATCCCTGTAGTTGTCTTCCTCCTACCGTTCGTGTTGCCCGCGACGATCGTCGTTGGCCGTCGAGGATTCGCGAGCGCCCCGGATGAGCAGCACGGCGCGCCCCACAGAGAAACCGGTGCCGAGGATGAGGCGACGGCGGCGCCCTCGACGCTGCGCGCAAAGCCTGTCGGATAGCTCCTTTTGCGAGCCGGGTTGGCTTCCGACACAGGTGCCAACCGCTGGTTCGAGCCCTGCATCGCCCACTTCCGTAGGCGTCGTGCGTGCTCAGCCCGACGACGGCGTGATGATCTCGTCGGTGACCCAGCGCGCGATGCCATCCGGGTACGGGGCCTGCAAGCTGAGGACGATGTGACGGAAACCGGCATCGAGCGCCGCACCGACAGCGTGTCGGGTTGCGGCGGGGTCGTCGTAGGCGACAGGCACGTTGGTCGAACGGGTGATCGAGGCTGAGTCGCGGCCGATGTCGGCGCAGTAGCGCTCGAGGAGCGCGCTGCGCGCGGCGGCGTCGTCGATCTCCACGCCGGCGATGTTCCAGATGTCCGCGTGCTCGGCGACCACGTGCAGCACCGACGAGGTACGCCCGGCGATCAGAATCGGGGGGTGGGGTCGTTGGACGGGCTTGGGGTTGGCGAACGCACCCGCGAGCTGAACGTGCCGGCCGTCGAAGTCAAACGGGGCGGTCTCGGTCCACAGGCGCTTGATCACGGTGCACGCCTCGGCGAGGGCGCCGACGGAGTCAGCGAAGTCGACGTAGGGCAGGCCGTAGGCGTCGTACTCGCGGCGCGCCTCGGGTATGGCCGTTCGGGAGCCGGCGCCGATGCCGAACTCGAGCCGTCCGCCCGACACCACATCGACTGTGGTGGCGATCTTGGCCAGCACCGCCGGCGGCCGGATCCGGTTGCTGGTGACTAGCAAACCGAGGCGCAGGCGACTGGTCTGCGCCGCGAGCGCCGCGAGCAGCGTCCAGCCCTCGAAGATCGGGCCCTGGCCGTCGCCCGAGATCGGCATCAGGTGGTCAAACAGCCAGGCGTGCTCGATCTCTCCGATCGCGTCGGCCTCGCGCCAGACACGGAGCAGGTCGACGTAATCAACCTGCTGGGGAGCGGTGGCGATCCCGAAGCTCGCGTCAGTCACTGTCCGCCTGAGCTTAGGCGGAAGTCGCCCCCGCCGTTCTGATCTCCGCAGCGATGCTCTGGGCGAACTCTTCGGGACGCGAGAGGAACGGGTGGTGGCCGGCACGGAACTCGACGAGCCGGGCGCCGTCCCTGACACGTCGACGCTGTGCCTCGGCTGGGGTGGCGAGGTCTTCGGTGCACACGAAGTACGTGGTCGGCTTCTGACGCCACGCAATCTTGCGGGGCGGCTGTGTGAACGGCGTAAGCGACTGTCTGGTGAGGCGCGCGAGCGCCTGCTCGGTCGTCGCCTCGTCGCAATCCTGGAGGAAGTACTCCCGGATCATGTCGGGTTCGACGCCGACGGTGCCGTCGTCGCCGGGCCGCATCCACGGGGCGGGCGCGGATCCAAGCAGCTGCGCCTGAGACTCGCCGCGGTCGGGCATGACCGAGGTCACATAGAGCAGCTGCCTGACGCGATCGTCAGCCCCGGCCTCGGTGATGATCATGCCTCCGTACGAATGACCGCACAGGATCACCGGCCCCACGGCTTCGGCGATCGCGCTGGCGCACGCGCCGATGTCGTCGTAAAGGTCGCCGAGGGTGCCACCTGCCTCCCCGCAGCTGGGCAGCGCCACCGCGGCGGTCGCGATGCCACGATCGGCCAGCGGCTGCTCCATCAGGCTCCACCACCAAGCCGCGTCGCGCACGCACGCGCCGTGCACAAAGATCAAAGTCGGCATCACCAGGCACCCTAGCGCAACTCACCAGTTGCACGTATCGCGGTTTCCAGATGTCCTAGATTGACGCGATGTGGCCGTAATCCGCCCGTGTCACGACCGCGAAGTCCCACGCATCCTCGAGATCGTCAACGGCGCTGCCGAGGCCTACCGGGACGTGATCCCCTCCGATCGCTGGCATGAGCCCTATATGCGACCGGATGAGCTTGATCAAGAGCTCGCGGCAGGAGTGAGATTCTGGGGCTACGAGGCCGGCTCATTGATCGGCGTGATGGGCGTCCAGCCGGTGCGCGACGTCGAGCTGATCCGCCACGCGTACGTCCTCCCGATCAGCCAGGGGCGCGGGGTCGGCGGTGCCCTGCTCGAGCACCTGCAGGGCCTCGGTAGGCAACGGATGCTCGTGGGCACCTGGGCGGCCGCCGAGTGGGCGATCCGGTTCTACCGTCGTCACGGCTTCCAGCTGGTCGCTCCAGAGTGCACCGCCGCGCTGCTGAAGGCCTACTGGACGATCCCGGACCGGCAGATCGCGACGTCGGTCGTGCTGGCGAACCCGCCGTTCGGCGACGCGTAAGCCCGGGAAGTCTCCCCCGCCCCGTCACACGCCTGTGAACCGGTACTCGGTCTGCCAGGCGTCGATCGCGTCCGTGTGGGCAGTCCAGAAGAGCTCCGCGATCTTGTCGGGATCAAACGCCGTCCCACGCGCGACCGCGCCGGCGATCGTGACGGTCGCGGCGTGGATGCCGTCCTCCCGGACACCAGCAGCGATCAGCGTCGCCGCCGAGCGCAGCGCGGCCTTGCCAATCGAGAGGCTCGCCACCGCGGGAACCGGATGATCAGCGAAGCCGCCGCTGGTGAACAGCAGCGTGCCGGCGCCGGCTGTCCGCAGGACGGGGGCGGCGACCTGCGCCGCGACGACGGCGCCGAGAACATCGACGTCATACGCCGTTCGGAGCCGCCCGACCGTCGTCTCGAGGATCTCGCCCGGATCCGGCAGGGCAGCGTTGTACACGACGACGCCAGGGGCCCCGGGGGCGCTGAAGATCCGCTCGAGCGTCGCGCGGTAGCCGTCCAGATCACCGATGTCCGCGCGCACCGGCTCGACCTCCAGCCCATCGCTGCGCAGCTCAGCGGCAAGTTGGTCGCGCGCATCGCCGCGGGAGATGAGCGTGCTGCGGAAGCCTCCGCGGCCAAAACGCCGGACAACGCCGGCGCCAACGCCCGGTCCTGCCCCGATCAGCAGCAGGTGACGAGGGTCAACCGAGTCGGGCATACGCCACCTCCACGTAGAGCTTCGCCCGGCCGTCGGCTCGGGCCACATGTCCTCGAACTCCAATCACTCGCGAACACTCACCCACGTCCGGGTGAGACGTCATCACCGCATTACGGTGATTTCGGCCCAGTCCGTCGCCGGCTGATCGTCCAGCCGACGGCAACGCCGATCACGGCACACAGCGCGATCACCACGATCATCGGGAGGCGTGCCGTCGTGAGGATGAGGTGAACGCTGACGGTCTGACTGTTCAGCACGGCGAACAGCGTCACAACCGCGGCGAGCACCGCAGCCGCAACGAGCCTTGCGCGCGCCTTGCGGTCGCGTGGCGCCTCAGCCTGATGCTGATCACCGGACGATTGTCCGACCGTGCTCATCATCGTCACCCAAGGATCGCACGGAATGCGCTGGGCGAGGGA
>DASYFZ010000154.1:0-12194 GCA_036000295.1 Solirubrobacteraceae bacterium | reverse complement strand
CCGGAGGCCACCCGGGCGCTGCAGGCAGCCGTCGCCGATAGCCCAAGCGTGGCGGGGGGCTGACGTGGCCGTCGCCGTTCACATCTGCCCCGACAAGATGTCCAAGGCCGAGTACGAGCGCGTCATCAAGGATCTCGAGGACTCGGGCGTGGGCGAGCCCGAAGGACGGACGTTCCATGCCGCTTACGGCGGCGACCAGGTGTGCATGTTCGAGGTGTGGGACTCCGCCGAGCAGTTCGACGCACATCGGGGGCGCCTGATGGAGAAGTTGCAGGCCGCCGGCGTCGACGCCGGGACCGTCGACGTGCACCCGCTGCATTCGGGCCACCCGGACTAACGGGCCATCTCGTCGATGCAGACGGTCGCTGCGAGGATCAGCGCGTCGTTCTGTCCCGGGGCGATCTCGATCCCATAGGTGTCGCGGATCCGGAACCAGCGCTTTGAGATCTCGGCGACCTTGTGCCCGTCGCGCTCGATCTCGTACTCGTGATCGACGATGTTGCCCTTGGCGCTCAAGTCGTCGTCGTGCTCGACCTCGATCGCGAAGCGGTCTCGCAGCGGTGTGATCAGCGCCTTCTTGACGGTCGCCACGGTGTCCCCGTCGCGCTCGATCTTCATCGTGTCGTGGATCCGGAGCTTCTTCTCCTGGATCTTGAAGAGCTCGTCGCCCGACGGGCTCTCGAGCACGAACGTCTCGCGGATTCGCATGGCCTTTCCATTGACCTTGAACGCGCGCTCGCCTTGCTCGGTCTCGATCCAGAAGTCATCGCCGATCGAGAACAGCTTCTCGCGCATCTGATAGCGCGTTCCAGCCTGCTCATCGTGTCTGTGCAGAAATCCCATGTTCACATCCTCCAGCCCTATCTGACCGCCCGCGTCGTACATTCCGGGTGACGCCCCACGGGGCGCACCGGACCCGTCGACGAACAGGAGCGGATATGACTGGAAAAGCTGACTTCACCGAGGAGGAGTGGAAGCTCGTACTCGAGGGCCCGCCGTCAGCGGGCTTGATCGTTGCCGCGGCTGAGCGGGGCGGGACGTTCCGCGAGGCGTTCGCGATCAGCAAGGCGTACGTCGATGCCCGCAAGGAGCACGGCGAGAGCGAGTTGCTCGACGAGATCTCCTCCGCCAAGCCCCAGCTCGACCGCCACCGGCTCGGCTCCGGTCCCGAGCTTAAGGACAACGGCCTGCAGATCATCCGCGAGGCGGTCGCGCTTGTGGAAGGCAAGGGCACGCCCGAGGAGGCCGAAGAGTACAAGCGGTTCGTGGTCACGCTCGCGCACAAGGTCGCGGCTGCCCACAGCGAGCACGGCACCGACGTCAGCCCGGCCGAACAGGCCGCGATCGACGAGATCTCGGGGGCGCTCGGGACTTGACGCCGATGCGAACATATGTTCGTGACAAGCGACGGGAGCGCCTATACCCGGTTCCGCCGCGCGCTTGAGGCCGGCAACGAGCTGCTCGTGATCGCCGCTGCGCGCGAGCTGCCCCACATCTCGCTCGATGACGCGTTGAGGATCTGCCTGGTGTTCCGCAACGGAGACCGGCAGCGCTACGAGCGCGCCGCCGTCCGGTGGCTGGGCAGATTCGCGCTCGAGGCGCGGGGAGTCACGATCGACACCCTGCGGGCGGCCGCCGACGCGCTCAGCCAACTCCCCCGCGACGCGCCCGCGGCGATGGAGCGCCTGCAGCGGATCTGCTTCGAGCACGGCCTCGCCTGACCCGGCTGCTTCTCACCGCGAGGCGCGCAGCGGCAGCGGCGAGGCCGGCTTGAGCTCCTCGAGCACCAGCAGCGTCGTCACGCGCGCGGCTCCGCCCCGGGTCGACAGGCGCACGAGCACGCGCTGAAGCTCGGCGACCTCACGGGCGACGACCATCAGCATCGCGTCGGTCTCCCCCGTCACCCAGTCGGCGGAGACGACCTCCGGCATCGCCCTCACGGCTTGCCGAAAGCGGCGGTGATCAGCATCGCCGTGGCCTTCGAGCGTCACGGCGACGTACACCTGGAGCGGGAAACCGGCGGCGGTCGAGTCCAGCCGGGCGGCGATGCTGCGGATGATCCCGGACTCCTTGAGGCGGCGCACGCGATGCAGCGTGGCGGCCGGCGAGAGCTCGACGAGCCGCGCGAGCTCGACGTTCGGGCGGTCTGCGTCGACCTGCAGCTCCTCGAGCAGTCTCAAATCAATCGAATCAAGCGAAATCGCCATCTCACAAAATATTTGATCGTGCTAGCCCTCAAATGTCAAATCTTGGCTGTGCGTTTGGCGATTTTCGCCGATCATGGTTCATGTGATGAATCAGCATCGTGCCGCCATCTCCTCCCTCGCCGCCGCAGGCGTGCTGTGGGGTCTCAGCGTCCCGCTTTCAAAGCTTTCGCTGGCGTGGCTGACGCCTGGCTGGCTGACGGCCATCCGGTTTGCGGCGGCCGCGCCGTTGCTCGCGTTCGCGGGCCGGCGTGGGCTGCGCGACGCGGTTTCGCCGTGGATCGCCATCTCCGGCGCGATCGGCTTCGGCGCGGTGATCATGCTGCAGAACGCGGGAATCGAGCGCACCAGCGTCAGCCATGCCGCCGTGCTCGTGGGCGCCGTGCCGCTGCTCGTCGCGCTGATCGCGGCCGGCCTTGGCCAATCCTCCACCCGGGCGCTGACCTGGGTGGGATACGGGCTCGCGCTCGCCGGAATCGCGCTTGTCGCCGGTCATGGCGGCAGCGGTGTCACCGCCCCCGGCGATCTGCTCGTCCTGGGCTCGGCGGCCTTGTCGGCGGCGTTCATCGCCGTTCAGCCACGGATGCTGGCCGGTCGTGACGCGACCGCGGTGACCGCCGTGCAGTTCGCCGCCGGCGCACTCGTCGCGCTTCCGATCGCAGCCTTGACCGAGGGCGTGCCGCACGCACCCGCGCACGCCGGATCGGTGCTCGCGGTCGCGGCCCTGTCGTTGGCCGGATCGCTGGCGTTCCCGTTGTTTGCCTTCGGGCAGGCGCGGGTCCCCGCCGAGCTTGCGGGTGCGTTCGTCAACCTCGAGCCGGTCGTCGGCGTCGCCGTCGGCTGGGTCGCGTTCGGCGACGGCGCCGCAGTCGGACAGCTGCTCGGAGCCGCTGCCGTTCTGCTCGGTATCGCCCTCAGCACGGTGCCTCCCGACGACTGGGCGCGCTGGGCCAGTGGCTGGCAGATCCGGCTGCCCCATGGTCTGCGCGCGCTAACCAGTCAGCGCTGGCAGTAGCTCACCGGCGCCTGAGCCAGAGCCGGGTCGCGCGTTAGGCTGCGACGTCAGCGATGGCGACCGGGCGATGCCTTTGTGGAGCGGTCCGCTACGAGGTGTGCGGACCGCTGCAGGACGTCCTGATCTGCCACTGCGAGGAGTGCCGCCGGTGGCATGGACACATCGCCGCATTCACCGCGGCTCGGCGCGAGGATCTCGCAGTCGACGGCGAGAGCGCCGTGCGGTGGATCGATAGTCCCGCCGGTGAAGCCCACGCGCGGCGCGGGTTCTGTGGCGACTGCGGCTCGAGCCTGTTCTGGGATGCGCCGGGGCGCGAGACGATCAGCATCGCGGCCGGCACGCTTGACGGTGACACCGAGTTGCGCGTCACCGGGCACATCTACGTGTCCCGCCGGGCCGCCTACGACGACCTGCCCGACGACGGCCTCCCCCGCCGCGATCGCGGGGGCGCCCGCTAGCTGCGTCGAATTTGAGACCCGGCTGGGCGCGGGCTGAAAGGTCCCGCCCATCTGGCTCGTCAACATGGGGTGCCGACCCCATTCATCACACCCGCGCGACAGGGCACGATCGGGACGCTCGGCGAACAGCGAGCCAAGGAGCCACGATGATCGACGATCGCCCGCCTCTGCCACAGCTCGAACACCGCCCGTTTCTGACCGACAGCGGGCTCGAGACAACCCTGATCTTCGTCGAGGGGATCGACCTGCCGGAGTTCGCGGCTTTCCCGCTGCTCGAGACGTCCGACGGGCGCCGTCGCCTGCGCCACTACTTCGAACGCCATGCGAGCATCGCGCGCGAGGCGAGCTGCGGCTTCATCGCCGAGGCCCCGACGTGGCGCGCCAATCCCCACTGGGGCAGCTCGCTGGGCTACGACCGCGACGAGCTCGACGCCATCAACAAGCACGCGATCACGCTGCTGGCCGATCTGCGCGACCGCGACGGCCGCGGAGCCGAGGACTACGTGATCAGTGGCTGCATCGGGCCGCGCGGAGACGGCTACGACCCGTCATCGCAACTGTGCGCGCAGGACGCAGAGCGCTACCACGCCCACCAGATCGAGTCGTTTGCCGACACCCAGGCAGACCTCGTTTCGGCGATGACGCTGACCCACGTCGAGGAGGCGATAGGCGTGACGTGGGCAGCACAGGCGATCGGGATGCCAGCGGTGATCTCGTTCACGCTCGAGACCGACGGCCGCCTGCCTTCGGGCACGACGCTTGGTGACGCGATCGCCGAGGTCGACGAGGCGACCGACTCCGGTCCCGCGTACTACATGGTCAACTGCGCGCACCCCACGCACTTCGACCACGTCCTCGCCGACGGCGGGCCGTGGCTCACGCGGCTGCGCGGGATCCGCGCAAACGCCTCGTGCAAGAGCCACGCCGAACTCGACGAGGCGACCGAACTCGACTCCGGCGACCCCGCGGCCCTGGCTTCCCAATACGCCTCCCTGGTGGCGAGGTTTCCGCAGCTGACGATCCTCGGCGGCTGCTGCGGAACCGACGAGCGCCACGTCGAGGAGATCGCGCGCACGTGCGTCGTCTCCGCGTGGCCGCGCAGCGACTCGATCTGGGTTCGCCGTGCGCATCCATGCACCTGATCTGCCACAGATGGATATTCGGCCCCATTCCAACCCGGTCCACCGTCGGCGATCGTGGTGCTCATACCAGCCAAGGAGAATCAGGTTGACCGCCATCCACGAACACCACGCTCAAGTCGACAGCCCCGCGATCGCTCCGGACGCCTCGGCCTCGCCGCTTCGCGTGCTGGTCGTCGACGACCACCCCGCGGTGCGCATGGGCCTGCGCGAGCTGTTCGAGGATCAGCCGGACTTCGTCGTGGTGGCCGCCGTCGACTCGGCCGACGCGGCCATGGCGCTCGCCGAAAGTGAGCCAATCGACGTCGCGGTGGTCGACTACCAGCTCGGCGCCCGCAACGGCCTGTGGCTCAGTCGCAAGCTCAAGCGACTCCCGCATCCGCCGCGCGTCGTCATCTACTCGGCCTATTGCGACGGGCCGCTGGCGGCGACGAGCGTCGTCGCGGAGGCCGACGGCCTGGTGAGCAAGGGCGGCGTTGGCGCCGATCTGTGCGAGGCCGTGCGCGCGGTGGCGCATGGGCAGGTGCGGCTGCCCAGCGTCCCGCCTTCGCTCGCCAGCGCGCTGCGCCGCCGTCTGGACGCAGAGGAGCAGGCGATCTTCGGGATGCTACTGGCGGGAATTCCCGCCGCGGAGATCTCGCTGATGCTGGGCATCTCGTCAGCTGGCCTGGAATCGCGGCTGTGGACGATGCTTCGCAAGCTCGAGGCGCTTCCCAGCGAGTCGATTTCCGTGCGCCGGGCCCGGCCGCACAACGGCCGACGCCGCGGATCGCCCATCTGACGGAGTGCTTCACTGACGTCCGTGGATGAGCGCTGAACCCTCACAGCGAACGGAGCGGGGCCGGTATGTACCGCTGCTCTACCGCGTAGCGGGCGTCAACGCGCTGCTGCTGTTCATCGCCGTCGTGGTCACGATCGCGGTGCTGGCACCCAAGCGCGTCTCGTCGCTGCACACCGACGAAGAAGCGATCGTGCTGGGCGTGGCGCTGGTACTCGTGGTCGCACTGAACGTGTACCTCGTGCGCCGCGTGGTCCGCCCGCTGGCGGCGCTGACGGCGCTCGCACGCCGCGTCGACCTCACCGACCCCGGTCAGCGGATGCCCGCGGCCACCCCCACCTCCGAGGCCGGGGAGCTGACGATCACGTTCAACGAGATGCTGTCGCGGCTGGAGGCAGAGCGCCGGGAGGCGACCGGACGCGTGCTCGACGGGCAAGAGGCAGAGCGACTGCGAATCGCGCAGGAACTTCACGACCAGATCGGCCAGGAGCTGACCGCCGTACTGCTCGCGCTTGCGCGCGTCGAGCGTCGAGTCCCAGAGGAACTGCGCCAGAGCGTGCTCGAGGTCCAGGACGCGGTCCGCGGCAGTCTCGAGGACCTGCGCCGGATCGCCGTCGAGCTCCGGCCCGAGGCGCTGGACGACCTCGGGCTCGAAAGCGCGCTTGCCGTGCTCTGTGAGCGGTTCGCCGAGCGGTCGGGCCTCGAGGTCACCCAGCGGATCGCTGCCGGCCTGCCGATCCTCACGCCCGAGGCCGAGCTCGTCGTGTATCGCGTCGCGCAGGAAGCGTTGACGAATGTCGCCCGCCATTCCGGCGTTGCGACCGCCGAGCTCGAGCTCGCGCACGGTGAGGACAAGCTCACGCTGACCGTCACCGACAGCGGCCGTGGGCTTCCGCAAGCGCATCAGCCAGGAACCGGGATCCAGGGGATGAGCGAACGGGCTGCCTTGATCGGCGCGACGCTTGCGATTGAGAACGCCGGCACCCGAGGCGGTGTTCGGGTCCGGCTCGAGCTGGCGCTCGACGAGGTGGAGGAGCTCGAAGAGTTCCAGTCGCTCAACGGAGCCGTCGGACCCCACGAGTTGGGCGAGACTCGATGACTCCGCTGAAGACCCGCATCCTGCTGGCCGACGATCACGCCGTCGTGCGCCGCGGCCTGCGGCTCGTGCTCGACGCCGAGCCCGACCTCGAGGTGCTGGCCGAGGCCGGAGACGGTGCGGAAGCGCTGCAGCGCGCGCTGGTGACCGATATCGACCTCGCGATCCTCGACATCTCGATGCCGCGGATGACAGGGCTGCAGGCGGCGCGCGCGCTCCATCGCCGCCGCCCGGAGCTGCGGATCCTGATGCTCTCGATGCACCAGAACGAGCGATATCTGTACGAGGCGCTGAAGTCCGGCGCCGCCGGCTATGTGCTGAAGACCGTTGCCGACCGAGACCTGGTTGAGGCCTGCCGCGCGGCGATGCGGGGCGAGCGGTTCCTGTACCCCGGGGCCGAGACGCCGCTGATCCGCGAGTTCCTGCGCAGTGCGCGCAACGACGAGCCGCTGCGCGAGGATCCGTTGACGCCGCGCGAGGTCGAGGTCGTCAAGCTCATCGCCGAGAGCTACAGCACCAGGCAGATCGCCGACGCGCTGACGATCAGCGAGAAGACCGTCGACCGCCACCGCGCCAACATCTTCGAGAAGCTGGAGATGCACGACCGCGTCGAGTTGACCCGCTATGCGATCAGGCGCGGCCTGGTCGAACCCTGACCTCTCGCCCGCGCGGCGATCTTTCTCAGCAATCTCTCAGGTTCGGGTTCGATAATCGGCGCCGATGGTCGGCGAGCTGGAGCAGTTGCGGGTGCTTGTCGTCGACGACGAGCCCAACATCGTCGATGTCGTTTCGATGGCGCTTCGCCACAACGGGTTTGACGTCGAGGCCGCCGGCAGCGGATCAGGCGCGCTGTCGAAGGTTCGCGAATGGCGCCCGCACGTGATCGTGCTCGACGTGATGCTCCCCGACATGGACGGCTTCGAGGTCGCGAGGCGGCTGACCAACGACCGCGCGGGCGTCCCGATCCTGTTCCTCAGCGCCCGCGACGCGACGTCGGACAAGGTTCGCGGCCTGACCACGGGCGGCGACGACTATGTCACCAAGCCGTTCAGCCTCGAGGAGCTGATCGCAAGGCTGCGCAACCTGCTGCGCCGATCGGGCGCGCTGCACGAAACGTCCGGACGGTTGGTGTTCGCCGACCTCGAGCTCGACGAGGAGACGCGCGAGGTCACGCGCGGCGGGCAACCCGTCGAGCTGACCGCAACGGAGTACCGCCTGCTCAGGTATCTGCTGCTCAACCCCCGGCGCGTGCTCACACGCGCGCAGCTGCTCGATCACGTCTGGAGCTACGACTTCGCCGGCGACGCGCGCGTGCTCGAGACGTACATGAGCTACCTGCGCAAGAAAGTCGACAACGCTGGCGTGCCGTTGCTGCACACCGTGCGGGGCGTCGGCTATTCGCTTCGTCTGCCGAGGGACTGAACGATGTCCCTGCGGACGCGACTGCTCGCCGGCGTGTTCTTCCTCGTTTGTTTGGCGCTCGTCGTCGCCGCCGGGGCCATCTACACCGAGCAGCGCTCGTTTCTGCTCAACCACCTCGATCAGCGAACGATTGCTGCTGCCACGCCGATCTCTTACCAGCTCGGAGTCGACGCCAGGACGCTGAAGCGTCCCGCCGGCAAAGGGGCCGCTGACCGCGACGAGGTCTCGGGCGTCCGATCGCTCGGCAAGGGGCTGACGGGGTTTCTCCCGTCCGGGACCTATGGGGCGCTCGTCGACCCGGAGGGCCGGATCCTCCGCGGACCGGTAACCGTCAGAAACGGTGAGGCGCACCCGTCGCCACCGGCGTTCTCATCTACGTTCCCGGTCTCGCGCCTAGGCCCCAACCCGACGCTGTTCACGGTCAACTCCAAGCGCGGGTCGGGCCTGCGCTACCGCGTCGCGGTGCTGCCGCTGGACTCCGGGGCCGGATCAGTGATCGTCGCGATCCCTCTCACCGAGGTCGACGAGACGCTCGACCAGTTGCTTTTGGCCGAGGCGCTGGTCGTGGGGATCCTGCTGCTGACGCTGACGGGGATCGGCTGGATCGTGATCCGGATCGGCCTTCGTCCGCTCGAGCAGATGGAGCGCGTCGCCGGTGAGATCGCAGATGGAGACCTCACACGGCGTGTCACGCCGGCGACGCCACGGACCGAGATCGGCCGGCTGGGGCTGACGCTGAACAAAATGCTCGGGCGGATCGAGGAGGCATTCGCCGACCGCGCGCGCAGCGAGGAACGCAGAAAGCGGTTTCTCTCCGATGCCTCGCACGAACTCCGCACACCGCTCGCGTCGCTGCGCGGCTACGCCGAGCTGTTCCGCATGGGGCCCGCCCAGGATCCGGTGGCGCTGAAACGAGCGATGGCCCGGATCGAGGCGGAGGCCGCGCGCATGGGGGCGCTCGTCGACAACCTCCTCCTGCTGGCGCGCCTTGACGAGGTGCCCGAGGCGCAGCATGTACAGGTCAACCTCTCAGAGCTCACCGCGCAGGCGGTCGCCGACGCCAGGGCGGTCGCACCCGAGCGCCAGATCACGTTGCACGATGGCGAGCAGCTGACGACGATCGGTAACCCCGATGCGCTGCGGCAGGTGCTCGCAAACCTGATGAGCAACGCGCTGACCCATACCCCCGAGGGCACCCCTGTGTCGGTGGACCTGCGACGGATAGGCAATCAGGCGATCGTGGACGTTCGCGATCACGGACCCGGATTGCCACCGGATGCCGACGAGCGGGTGTTCGACCGCTTCTGGCGAAACGATGAAGGCCGCACTCGCGGCCGCGGCGGAGCCGGCCTGGGCCTGGCGATCGTGCGCGAGATCGCGCAAGCGCACCACGGTACGGTCGCCGCAGCCAACGCCGCCGACGGCGGCGCGGTGTTTACGGTCCGCCTCCCGTTGGCGCCCCCTTCCGTGCGCCAGGCCGACGGTGACGGCACGCCGATGCCGGTGCTCGGGACCGTCGTCGGTAGCTGAGATCGCGCGCTGGCGCCGCCCGGCGCAGAAGGCTCAGGGAATTCTCAGCTTCTTCCAAAGGTCGGCTCAGGCAGCCGGGCGATATTGGGCACATGACCACGGTCGGACATCTGGTCACGGGGGCGGCGCTCGCTGTGACCCGTGCCCATCCCGCCGCGACCGGCGAGCGGATGGTGCTCGTGCTGATCGGGGTGGCGCTGCTGCTCTCGACTTTGATGCTGCGCCGTCTGCCACGGCAGGGCCCCCATGCCGACCGCCCCACCGACCACGATCTGACGGCCGCGCGCGCGATCGTCGAGCGGCATGGGCACGACTCGATCTCACCGTTCATCCTCAGGCCCGACAAGTCGTTCGAGTTCGCCGATGGAGCGGTCCTGGCCTACCGCGTGGTCGGCGAGACCGCCATCGTGTCGGGCGATCCGGTGGGGCCCGACGAGTCGGTACCGCAGCTGCTCGGCAAGTTCCTCGCGCTCGCGCGTGCCCGCGGGTGGCGGGTGGTGCTTTGGGGGACATCCGCCCGACACCTCGCGCGCTACCACAGCCTCGGGCTCAGCACGTTGTGCGTCGGCGAAGAGGCGGTCGTCGACCCCGCGCGGTTCACGCTGGAGGGCCGCCCCGTGCGCAAGCTGCGTCAGTCGGTGCACCGGCTCGAGCGACGCGGGTGGGAGATCATCGCCTGCGACGGCCGCGACCTCGACGCCGGGCTGGAGCACGAGATCGACGGACTGGAGCTCGCGTGGCGTGCCGGCCGATCACGCCTGATCGGGTTCGCGATGGGCATGGGCCGGTTCGAGTCCTCGGTGAGACCGGGTGATCTGTACCTGCTGGCGCGCGCTCCCGACGGACAACTGGGGGCAGTCATGCACTTCATCTCACACTGCGGAAGGCTGTCGCTGGACACGATGCGCCGGGTCGGCGAGACCCCCAACGGCGTCAACGAGGCGCTGGTGTGCCGGGCGCTCGACATCGCCCGGCGGCGCGGCGTCGCTGAGGTGAGCCTCAACTACGCCGGACTCGCCCACCTGCTGCGCGACGCGCCGGCGGGCGGCCCCGCCAAGCGGCTGGTCCGGGCATCGATCGTCAAGCTCCTCGGCCGCCGCTTCCAGATGCAGCGCCTCGTGACCTTCAACGAGAAGTTCTCCCCCACCTGGCGCCCCCGGTACCTGGTCTACCAGTCACGCCTGTCGCTCCCGTTCTCGGTGCTGCGGGTGCTCCAGGCCGAGGGCTATGTCCGCCAGCCGAGGTGGTCGCGCGCGGGCGACGGCTCGCTGTCGCTGCCGCGCCCACTGCCGCGGACGCGCGCGGAGCGTCCGGGCATCGGAGATGCCCGGTAGATGCTGCTTCTGGGTCTCCGTCGCACGATCTCGCTTGTGGTCGCGCTGACGACGACGGTCGTCGGCCTGATCGGCGCATACAGCTACGGGCAGGCCTATTCGCAGCACCGAGGGTTCACGGAGGTGCTGAAGATCCCGCGGGCCGGGACCGGGCGCCTGCTCAACGTCAACTTCTACTCGCGGGCACTGCACCGCCGGGACTACTACCTCGTGTACCTGCCTCCCGGCTACAAGGCCTCCGAGCACTACCCGGTCCTCTACCTGCTCCACGGGATGCCGGGCAAGCCGGAGGTGTTCGTCGACATCGCCAACCTCGACGTGCGGCTGGACAACCTGCTCACCCAACGCCAACTGCGCCCGATGATCCTGGTGTTTCCCGACGGGCGAATCAACGGCAGCGTCTACTCGGACTCAGAGTGGGCCAACACACCGTCGGGTGCCTACGCCAACTCCGTGCTCGACGTGGTCAAGAACGTCGACCAGCGCTTCTCGACGATTCGCAACCGACAGAACCGCGTGATCGGCGGGTTCTCAGCCGGCGCTTACGGCGCCATCAACATCGCGCTGCACCAGCTTGCCGTGTTCGGCTCAGCGGAGGTGTGGTCGGGTTACTTCACGCAGACTCGCAGCGGGGCGTTCGCCAACGCGAGCAGACAGCAGCTGCTGAACAACAGCCCGCTCGACTACGTCTCGAGCCTGAAGGCCGAGCTGGCATCCAACCCGTTGCAGGTGTTCATGTTCGTGGGGCGCGACGACGAAGCCAGGACGCAGATCGCCCCGATGGCCAGCGCGCTCAACCAGGCCGGTGCTCACGCGACCTACGCCGTCTATCCGGGCGGGCACGCCTGGGACGTGTGGTACCCGCGTCTGAACCAGATGCTGATCCTCGCCTCCAACGACTTCTCCAAGCCGCTCCGCGCGTCCCGGAGCACGACCCGGCGCCGAGGCCGAGCGGTCGTACTCGGCGCTCATCGGCGGGGCCAACGCAAACCGTCCCGCGCCGTGGTTCGCAGACGCCACGCGCGCGGTGCCGTGGACCGCGGGCGTCGCCGCGTTCCCGCACAGACGCTGCGAGCGTTCGCCCCGTTGACGCGGCGGCCGGCGCAAGCCCTCCGCGGGCCGCCGGATCGGCTGGTGCTGATCGGCGCGCTGCTCCTGGCGCTCGTGTCGGCGGCTGCGATCAACGTCGGGTTCCTGCTCCAGCACCGCGCGCTGACG
>DASYFZ010000687.1:0-8043 GCA_036000295.1 Solirubrobacteraceae bacterium | reverse complement strand
GCGCAGGATCGTGACCTTGGCGCCAAGCTCGCAATCGGCCAGCGGGACGCCGTCGATCCGCTCGCCAACCTTGATCGGGTGGCCGTGCGGACAGGTCTTGGCGTCGCCGACGGTGGCGCGCACGTAGGCCTCGAACCGGGGGGTCATCGCGTGCTCGAGCTGCTCGGCCTCCTCGTGGACGTCGTCCCATGGGACGCCGACCACGTCGGTCAGGAAACGCTCGATCATGCGGTGACGGCTGACGATGTGCTCGGCATGCTCGCGACCCGACTCGGTGAAGTCGATCGCCCGATCGGGGGTGCGCTGGATGTACCCGTCGCGTTCCAGCCGCCCAAGCATCTCGTGCACGGTCGGCGCCGACAGCTGCATCGCGCGCGCCATGTTGGCGCCGGTCATCGGCAGGCCCGCCTCGTACAGCCAGAACAGCCGCTCGAGGTACTCCTCCTCCGCGACCGTGGCGTGGGCGGCGTGGTCGGTGGCCATTCGGTGATCGTAGCGATCCGCCTCTGCCGGGACCGGCGGCGCCGACTGGCACCCCCGCGCGGTCCAAATCGACCGCGCCCGGCCACGCTCGTGCGCGCGCGGTGACTTTTGCCCGCGCCGGGGGTCCTAATCAGCGGACCGCTCGGTCGCCATCAATCGCCTAGGATCGAATCGCCGTGTCACTCCCGCTCAAGTCCCCGATACAGCCCCAGCTGGCGCGCTCCCGCAAGGAGCTGCCCGTCGGCGACCAGTGGGCGTACGAGCCCAAGTACGACGGCTTCAGGGCGATCGCGTTCGTCGACGGGGACGAGTGGACGATCCAGTCACGCAGCGGCAGGCCGCTGCTGCGCTACTTCCCCGAGCTTCGGTTCCCGCCTGGGCGCTACATCCTCGACGGCGAGATCGTGATCGACTCAGACGACGGTCACGAGGATTTCGACGCGCTTCAGAACCGCCTGCATCCCGCGGAGTCGCGCGTACAGATGCTCGCCGAGAAGACGCCGGCACGCTACGTCGCGTTCGACATCCTCGCGCTCGATGACGATGTGCTGCTGGACAAGCCGTTTGAGGAACGGCGGCGGGTGCTCGAGCAGGCGGCCGGCGACAACATCGACGTCACGCCACTGACCCGCGAGGCCGACGGCGCCGAGCCGTGGCTGCAGAGCGGCGAGGGAGTGGTTGCCAAGGACGTGACTGCCCCGTACAAGCCCGGCCAGCGGACCGGGATGATGAAGATCAAGCGGGTCCGGACGATCGACGCGGTCGTCGTCGGCTGGCGGCCGGGCAAGGAGGAGGGAACGGTCGGGTCGCTGATCCTGGGGCTCTACGACGACGACGGCCGGCTGCACGGGGTAGGGCACTCCTCGGGTCTGCGGGCAGCCGAGAAGCGCACGCTGGTGGAGAAGCTCAAGCCGTACGAGACCGGCACACGCGGCCACGGCGACCCGAGCCGGTGGAAGAGCGAGAAGGAGCTCGAATGGATCGCGCTGCGGCCCGAGCTCGTCGTGGAGGTCACGTTCGATCACACCAGCGGCGGGCGCATTCGCCACGGCACCAAGATCCTGCGCTGGCGCGACGACAAGGCGCCGACGGACTGCAAGCTCGCACAGATGTCGATCTAGCCGGGCGGAGCCCCGCTACAGGCTCGGCTGGCCCACCATCTGAAAGCTGAACATCTTGTCGGCGTCGATGCGGAAGTAGACCGGCGCCTCCTCGCTGTCGGGCGGGTCGATGAACTGCTCCCACTCGTCGCCGTAGCGCGGCGTGTAGATCTCAAGCAGCGTCTCGCGCAGGCCGGCGCCCTCCGCGGCGCGGATGTCGACGGGCACCGCACGCCCGTGCACGGTGACCGCAAACTCCTCGCGCGGCAGGTGTGTCGCGCTGACCTGCGGCCGGGCCCGGATGTGCCGCGCGCGCACGGCGTGGGGCGAGGTGCCGAAATGAAACGCGCCGCGGTAGAAGATCCCATCCACAGGGCCGGCGATCGGACGCCCGTCGGCGGTCACGGTCGCGAGCACGAGCAACGTCATCCCGGTCAGCTGCTCGCACAGCGCCGCCGCGCCCACCCGGCGCTCCGGCGTGGTGATCCCCCGCAGGTGCGAGCCCGCGGCGTCATAGCTGCGGTCCAGCAGCTCCTGCAGAGCGGCGATGTCGGCAGCGGTCTCGTGCATCGCGCGTCATGTCGATGATGACGCATCGGCGTGCTCGTGGGCATACTGCCGCCGTGCCTTCGATCCCCGGCGTCCCGGAGACGATCCTCGTCGCGCCCGACTCGTTCAAGGGAACGATGAGCGCCGTCGAGGTCGCCGACGCGATCGGCGAGGGCCTGCAGAAGGCCGGTCGGCCGGTCGATCTGTGCCCGGTGGCCGATGGAGGCGAGGGGACGCTCCAGGCGCTGCTTGCCGCGTTCGGCGGAGACCTCGAGACGGTCGCGGTCAGCGACCCGCTGGGACGCGAGATAGAGGCTTCGTTCGCGCTGGTCACCGGCGCTCGGGATCGCAAGCTGGCCGTCGTCGAGATGGCGGCCGCCAGCGGGCTGGCGCTCGTCGCCGAGGCCGAGCGCGACGCGTTCGCGGCGAGCACGTTCGGCACCGGTCAGCTGATCGCCGCCGCCGTGCAGCTGGGCGCGGAGGTCGTCTACGTGGGCGTCGGCGGCAGCGCCACCACCGACGGCGGCGCCGGCGCGATCAAGGCGATCCGACAAGGCGGGGGTCTGCGGGGCGCAAAGCTGGTCGTGCTCTGCGACGTGCGCACGGTGTTCGAGGACGCCGCCCGGATCTTCGGGCCCCAGAAGGGCGCCGGTAAGGACGACATACGACGCCTGACCAAGCGGCTGAACGAGATGGCCGGCCGCCTGGAGCGAGACCCGCGGGGTGTGCCCATGACCGGCGCCGCGGGCGGTCTGTCCGGCGGCCTCTGGGCGGCGTTCGGAGCCGAGCTCGTCCCAGGTGCCTCGTTCATCCTCGACGCCGTCGAGTTCGACCGCCGGATGCGGGCCGCGCGGGCCGTCGTCACCGGCGAGGGCAAGCTCGACGAGCAGAGCCTGGCCGGGAAGCTCGTGTCGGAGATCGCGACTCGCGCGCGCCAGTCCGGCGTGCCCTGCTACGCGATCGTCGGCAAGCGCGAGCTGGACTCGTTCGGCGCAAGGGTGCTCGATCTCCAGGTCGTGCTGGAGGCCGGAACGCCGGCGCAGCTACGGACGGCGGGACAGCGCCTGGCGAAGGTGCTTTGAGCTCGCGCGATCAGTTGTGGGCGAACGCCTCATGCTGGCGTTCGCTGGGGAGCGGCCCCTGCAACGACTCGAAGAACTTGGTCTGGTTGCGCAGATCGTCCAGGAGATGGTCGGCCATCTCGTGCGTCATGCCGGCGCGAATCACGACACGCAGCACGCTCAGATCCTGCCGGTTCTCGGGGAACGTGTAGGCGGGCACGAGCCATCCGTTCTGGCGCAGCCGATCGGAGACGTCGAACACGGTGTAGTTGCTCACCTCCGGGGCCAGCGCAAACGCGAACACCGGTAGCTCGCTTCCGTCCGTGAGCAGACGGTATGGACCGATCTCGGCGATCGACGACGCGAGATAGGTAGCGACCTGTTGGGCGCCGCGAAGCACCTTCCGGTAGCCCTCAAATCCGAGCGACGCGAACATGAAGTACTGCGCCACGACCTCGCTGCCTGGACGCGAGAAGTTCAGCGCGAACGTCGGCATGTGGCCGCCGAGGTAGTTGACGTCGAACACAAGGTCCTTCGGCAGCGCCTCGTGGTCACGCCAGATCGCCCAGCCGACACCCGGGTACACGAGCCCGTACTTGTGGCCAGAGGCGTTGATCGACTGCACGCGATCGAGCCGGAAATCCCATTCGAGCGCGGGCTGCAGGAACGGCGCGACGAATCCCCCCGAAGCCGCGTCGACGTGCAGCGGGACGTCGAGCCCGCGCTCAGCCTGCAGCGCGTCGAGCGCACGGGCGATATCGGCGACCGGCTCATAGCTTCCGTCGAACGTCGAGCCGAGGATCGCGACGACACCGATCGTGTTCTCGTCGCACTGCGCGACGGCCTCTTCGGCCCCGAGGTGGTAGCGCTCGCCCTCCATCGGAACCAGCCGCGGCTCCACGTCCCAGTAGCGGCAGAACTTGTCCCAGCACACCTGGACGTTCACGCCCATCACCAGGTTGGGCCGGTCGGTCGGCTTGCCGGCCGCGCGCATCCGCTCCCGCCAGCGCCATTTCAACGCCAGCCCGGCCAGCATCGCCGCCTCGCTCGACCCCGTCGTCGAGCATCCCGTCGCGCGCCCGTGGTCGGGGGAGTTCCAGAGCTGCGCCAGCATGCGCACGCACCGGGCCTCGAGTTCGGCCGTCTGCGGGTACTCGTCCTTGTCGATCATGTTCTTGTCAGCTGTCTCGGCCATCAGTCGTGCCGCGGTCGACGGCATCCAGGTGGTCACGAACGTGGCCAGATTCAGCCGCGCCTGTCCGTCGAGCAGGAGCTCGCTCGTGATCAGCTCGTAGGCGTTCTCGTTGCCGATGCCGTGCCTGTGCAGCGAATGGACGGGCAGCTCGAGAACGAGCCCGGGATGGTGCACGGCTTCCGCCATCTCCTCCTGCATGCTCCGCTCGTCGAACTTCTGGCTGCCCTGCTTCGTGAGCGCCAAGGCACTCCTCCTCTGGTTGAGTCGCTTCGCCCATCATCTCGCACGGGGTCACCAGACGACGTGAAGGGCCGGCGGCTTTCGGAACACCAGCCCTCGCACCTCGGTGGGGCGCTCGGGGTCCAGGCGCAGGCCCGGGAGGCTTTCGAGCAGGATTGTCAGCGCGGTTCGTGCCTCCAGACGCGCGAGATGCACGCCGACGCACACGTGGGGTCCGTGCGCGAACGCCAAGTGACGGCCCGCGTTCGGCCGGTCGAGGTCGAAGCGGTTCGGGTCTGCGAACAGCGCCGGGTCGCGGTTCGCGGCCGCGATCGATACGCGCACGAGGTCTCCGCCGCCGATCGTGATGCCGTCTAGCTCCACGTCGCCGGTGGCGTATCGATCCACCACTGCGGCGGCGGGCTCGAGGCGCAGCGACTCCTCGATGGCCGCGTCGAGCAGTGACGGGTCGGCGCGGACTCGCTGGAGCTCGGCCGGGTGCTCGAGCAGGGCGACGATCGCGTTGGCGATCATCCCCTCGGTCGTCTCGATGCCGCCAAACAGGAGCACCGCGGCGTTGGAGACGATCTCGTCGTCGCTGAGCTCGGTCTCGGATGCGGCGGCCGCCAGCAGCGACCCGCTGTCCTCTGAACGGATCACCTCCAGCAGCCGTTCGCGCAGCGCGGCGAACGCCTCTCGTCCGCTCGGTGGTACGTCGGACCCGGCCGTGATCTCAGTCACCGCGCTGACGATCGCGTCGTACCACGCAAGCACCGCCGCGACCTCCGCGGGCCCCAGCCCGAGCGCTCTTGTCATCGCGTAGGCGGCGAGCGGGCCTGCAAGCCGGCGGCGCAGTTCGGCCTTGCCGCCGGGTGCGAGCTCGTCCACCAGCCGCTGCGCCTCGTTGGCGACCGCCTCGGCGAACCGGTCCCGAACGGCCAGCGGCCGCAACGGCGGCGCAAACGGTGCCCGGTGGCGCGCGTGCGCGTCGCCGTCGAGGCTGAGCATGCTCGGTCCGACGACCTGCCCGGTCGAGAAGCGCGGGTCGTCGACGGTGTAGCTCGCGGCATCGCGGATCACTTGCAGCGCGAGCGCGTGACTGGTCACCAGCCAGCAGTCGAGCGCCGGGATCCACGACACCGGCTCTGACTGACGCAGGGCGGCCAGCACCGGGTGCGGATCTCGGTCGAGCTGGTAGAGGCTGACGTCGGCGCCGATCGGAAAGCGTGGCACCGTCTGAGGATCGCATCACCGCTCCGGAGGGGACCGCCCGGGCGGCGGCTGGCACCCCAGTTCGATCAGGTGCCGCGCGAACACGATCCGGTCGCGGTCGGGATGAAACGGCTCGCCGCCGTCGCGCAACAGCACCGCGACGCGCTCCAGGTCATAAAGCAGTGCGAGCTTGCCCGGCGGGTCGTTCCAGTCACCGGAGTCGTAGAGATGCACCCACGCCGCCAGTGCCGCCAGCGCCTCTACCTGGAGGCTGTCCTCCCACCATCCCGAGCGGACGGCCAGCCGGTAGCGCTCCCGCAGGTCACACACATCGGTCCACAGCTGCTCGAACCACAGCCACCGTTCGCGGGGATACAGGCTGCGCCAATCAAGCGGCCAGCTGCGGGGCGGCTCCTCGTCGAGGTCGTCGCTGCGCTCGTCCCAGTGGCCGTCCTCGCCGTTGAACCAGCTCATCGCGCGTCCGCCAGACGACGTAGGTGGCGGTCCTCGAACCACAGACGCAGACGCAGCCGAACCGGCGCCAGCCGCCCGTACAGCAGGAGCGCGTGGCCGTCGGGCAGCTGACGCAGGGCCTCGGGGGCAAGCAACGGACGGCGCCGCCGCGCGGTCGAGCGAGTCGTGCCGCCGGCCCCGGTGGTTCGCGTCAGATCGGGAGCCTCCTCGTCGCCGATCAGGCCGCCGAAGTAGCGGAGCGTCTCCAGGTCTGCCACCCCTGGGAGCAGCATCCGGGCGCGATGGCTGTTCACAACGGTCTCAGCCTGCCGCCCGTAGCGCGCTCTGGCCTGGGCGAGGTCGTGGAAGATCGAGACCAGCTGGATGTTGTGGCTCGGAGCCGTCGATGCGATCTCGGCGAGATTGGGCAGCGGCGCGACGTTGCCCGCCTCGTCCAGGCACAGCAGCAGCGGCAGCTCGAGGCGGCCCCCGGCCAGCGTGGCGCGCTCGTATGCCCGATCGACGACCTCCGACAGCAGCGCCAGGAAGATCGGTCGCAGCAGCTTCGATGCCTTGGCATCGCCGATCAGGTACAGAGTGGCCCGTTCGTCGAGCAGCCGGTCGGCGGTGATCTCGCACGAGCGCGCCGAGTGCGCGACGCGCGCGAACCGATACCCGCGCAGCAGCGCCTGTGCCGTGGCTTCGATCGACGATCGCGTTCGATCGGCCTGGGACTCAAACGCGCGCACCGCGTCGTACGCCGCGTGGGCGTCGGTCAGCTCTGCGTCGTCATCGCCGGCCTCGCCGGTGGCCCTCGCGAGCGCCTCGTGCAGCCCGCGGCCGCCCTGCCCGTACGCCCAGCGGACGACGCTGTCGATGCCGGCGCCCGTGCGCGCTGCCACGTACAGGAGCGGCGCCAGCCGTTGCTCGGCAGCGATCGCCCAGAAGTCGCCGCCATCCACTCCCCGCTGGTCGACCTCGCCCGCCGACGCGAGTCGCCATGCGACCTCCAGTGCGCCGTCCCAGGTCGTCGCTCCGCGCAGCGGCGACCAGGTGTCCGACTGCTCCCCGGCCAGTCCGAACGGGTCGAACACGAACACCCTTCCCAGCTGCCGACGCCGTGCGGCCGTGGCTCCGAGCAGGTCGGTCTTGATCGACGATGCCACCGCCGGGCCTTGCCATTCCAGCAGCGCCGGCACCGCCAGCCCCGTCGACTTCCCTGACTGCGGCGGCCCGAAGGCGACAAGCGCGTGCCGCTGCTCCGCCCAGAGGACCCTCGATCCTTGGCGGCCGAGCGCAAGCCGGGCGCCGCTGCGGGAGCCCCGCAGCATTCTCAGCTCGGCCGCGCGAGCCCACCTCGCGCCGCGATAGCCGGGCCGCGCGCTAGCGATCGCGCGGCTCGCGGCCAGCGCCGCCGCTCCACCAGTCGCCACGAGCACGATCAAGGCCGCATAGAACCCCACAGGCCCAGGCAGCAACGGCCGCGCGGGCGCCGGCCACGCCGTCGCCGGGTCAGCCAGCCGCGCCGGCAGCCTGAGCAGCACGCTCGGAAGCTGCCCTCCGGCGACGGGAGGCCAGCCGTGGCCGAACAGCACCCCGGCGATCCCGCCCCACAGCCACAGCATCGCGCCGACGCCGACCATGCATCCGATCGCCGCGACCATCGCCCCGTCGGACACGCCGGGCGTGCGCTGCGTGCTCATCGCCGCATCACCGCCTCGGTCGTCAGGCGCATCCCCGTGTCGGTGTTGGTCAGCCGCGCCTCCAGCGT
>DASYFZ010000102.1:0-7813 GCA_036000295.1 Solirubrobacteraceae bacterium | reverse complement strand
GCCGCCAACGCGCTGCGGTAGGCGGATCGGCTCTGTCGCAGCCAGCGCCGCCGGGTCGCCGCGGCCCGGCGCGGAACCTTCGCGCCCGACTGTGGTCCGAGTCCTCCGCCGCCCGCGAGAACGAGCGCGGAGCAGTCAAACATTGGCTCCTCCATCGACGAACATCCGGCAGTCTGGGCCGAGGCCGACGTCGCGCGCGAGCTGACTGCTTTGCCGAATTCGGCGGCGAGCACGAGTCGGGCGGTGGCCCGCTGACGTGCAAGCCGACGCGCCCTCCGTTGCATCGCCTCGTCACGGTCAACGTCGGTGGCTGAAACGCCTGCGAGGCCGCGGTGGGAACAGATGATGTCCGAGGTGGCGGTGGAAGCGCGGTCGCGATTCGGTCCGGCGTGCGCGCGATGATCCGCGCCATGGGCACTGGATTCCGCGAACGCGAGCAGCTCTGTATCGAAGCCGGCGACGCCGTCGACGGTGCGGCATCGGGCGCCCGGGAGCCGGAGCGCTTGCTGTTGGATGCAATAGCTGCGGGCGAGCTCGATAGCCATCTGACCGCGATCGCCGACGCGGTCGACGCCCGCCGATATCTCCTGCACACGGTGCGGTCAGCGACTGCGCTCGCGGAGTTCTGCATCGGGGACGTAGTCCGGATCAACGACACCGTCAGCCCGCAGTACCTGCACGGCGCCTACGCGACAATCGTTGCGATCGATGATCGGACGGCCACCGTGCAGCTCGAGCGCCCGGTCGGACGCTTCCGTAGCGGCCAAGTGCGCTGCCCAGCGCTCGCGCTCGACCGAGTCCCACGAGCCGCCTGAATCCGTCGTCCAACGGCGGATGCCGAGTGTTGCGGCTGTTCGCTGATCCTTCCATATTGAGGCGCCCTGTCGGCGACGCTCGACCCTCAGCGGCGCGAGCGCGCGGCAGCGTCCGCTGAGGTTTGCATGATCGATTGATCATGCGCGGTATCTCTCTGGGCTTCGGGGCAACGGCACGGGACTCTGGCGTAGGATCGGGGCCGCCACCGTTTCGGGAGCGATGCGAAGGAGCTAGTCGATTGAGAGATCCGGAAGAGCGAATCTCTGATGCGGAGCGCGAGCAAGCGGCGGGGTGGTTGCAAGGCCATCTGCTGGCTGGGCGGCTGACTCTGGAGGAGTTCTCGGAGCGGGTTGAGAAGACTTACTCGGCGCGAGTGAGCGCGGACCTCGACCGGGTTCGCTCTGGATTGCCGTCAACTGACGATCTGCCTGCGCGCCGATCCCGAGTTCGTGCAACCCGCTTTACAGGCGCCCTGTTCGGCAGCGTGGTCAAGCGCGGACGGCTGAAGCTACGACGTTGGACGGTCGCCGGCGGGGCGTTCTGCGATGTCGATCTCGACCTACGCAGGGCCGAGATCGACGGTCAGACAACCGTGTTGACCGTCCTGGTCGGGTTCGGCAACGTCGATGTCTACGTGCCCGAGAACGTGAACGTCACCGTAAGCGGTCTAGCCCTGGGTGGTCACCGCCGCGATTGGGGCGAGGACATCGACCGAGCGCGGTCGCCGGAAATCTCAGTGCGTGCAATCACTCTGTTCGGCACCGTCGACGTGTGGCGAGTCCCAGCGGACATGCCCGGCGACTACGGTGAGATCTTTCGTCAGTTACAGGCTCGCCAACGGGAGCTTCCGCCATAACCTCCTCGAGCGCCATCTTCCGCTGTCGTCAACGCCCGCGCTGCCTCGGGATCGAGCGGTCGCGCGGCGAGCCGCCGCTGTCCGCTGAGCCTTGGTCAATCGCGCGCTGGCCAGCCGCTCCGTTCTAGCAATCCAGCCCGCGAGCCTCCGGATCGGCGCCGAGAACGGAGCGTCCACCATCGACGGGCACGATCGCGCCATTGACGTAGCTCGCCGCAGGCGAAAGAAGCAGAGCTACAACCGCCGCGACCTCCGCCAAATGTCCGGCCCGACCTAGCGGATGCAGGGCGCAGATCTCCGCCTCAACCTCGGGCCGCTGCGCGACCAGCGTCTCGTAGCGGTCGGTCGCGATCGAGCCAAGCGCGACGGCGTTGGTGCGGATCCCCCGCGGGCCGTAGTCCACGGCCAGCGCGCGGGTCAATCCCTCGATCGCGGCCTTCGCGGCTGCGTAGGGCAGCGCGCCGCGTACGGGCCGTTGGGCCTGGTGAGAGGAGACGTTGACGATCGCGCCCGGGGTGTCGCGCGCGAGAAAGCGGCGCACCGCGATCGCACAGCCGGTGACTGCAAGGCCAAGGTTGAGCGTGATGAGTTCGAGCAGTTCGCTGGGCGAGACCTCGTGCGCAGAGGCGTCGCGGAGTCCACCAGCCTGCCGTTGTGCTCGGCGATGTCCGCGGCTCGGGCCGCGTCGGCCGTGGAGCCGGCGTCGCCTGGTACCCCGGTCACGCGTGGATGTTCACCTGTCCAGGCCAGAGACTGTTGGTCGCGATCGATCGCGACCACGTGCCCGGCGTCGCTCAGGCGCTCGCTGATCGCGCGGCCGATGCCGCGGGCTGCGCCTGTGACTACGTACGACTGCGTCACCTGGTCAGGATTATCGCGTTTGGCACGGCATCAGCCGGACGCCTGCCTGCTCTGATCTGCGGACCCGAAGCGGCGGGACCTCCCGCCAAAGCAGCTGCGGCGCCGCCACGCGGCGCCCATAGCCGCCACGCGCGAAGTCGACGGAGCTGCCAGCGTGGACTCGTGTTCGTTTGTCCTTCCCTTGCGGACGCTCGCAAAGTGTCCGCTGGTGGATCGGCTTGTGCGACGAGACCTACTACCCGCGCAATCCGGGTCGGGTCGTCGGTCGGGCGAGGGCCGCGGCGTGGCGGGAAAGCAGGTGGCAATGGACGACTCGCACTGGCTCGTCTGCATCCGCCTGGGATTGCGGCATCTTCGCGCGGTCGAGCGCAGGCCAGAGGGTCAGGGTTCGTTGATGATTCGGTAGCCAACGCCGGGGGTGGTGCGGATGACGTCGGGCTCGCCGAGCTTGCGTCTGAGTCTGGCGATCGTGACCTTGACGGTGTTCGTGAACGGGTCGAGGTTCTCGTCCCATACCTGCTCGAGGAGCCTCTCTGCGCTGAGCGCACCGGGCATGGCTCTGAGCAGGGCTTCCAGGACGGCGCGTTCTTTGGCGGCGAGGTCGATCGTGTGGCCGTCGCGTGTGACGGTTCCGGTGAGTAGGTCGAGTTCGAGTCCGCCTGCGCGGAGCGTGCGGGGTGCGGCGGTGGGTTTGCGGCGAGCAAGCGCGCGGATGCGTAAGACGAGCTCGGGGAAGTGAAAGGGCTTTGGTAGGTAGTCGTCCGCGCCGAGCGCGAGTCCGGCCACCCGGTCTGGCGGGGTGCTGGCGGCGGTGAGCATCAGGATCATCGCCGGCTCGGCTGACGCCGTGATCATCTGGCAGAGCGTGTCGCCGTGTATGCCTGGGAGGTCGCGGTCGAGTAGGACGACGTCGTAGGGGTGCAGGTCGAGCTTCGCGGCGGCTTCGTGGCCGTCGTAGGCGACGTCGACTGCCATGCCCTGGTCGCGTAGCCCCTCTGCGATGCGGTTGGCAAAGCGCGGTACGTCCTCGACGACGAGCACCCTCATGGCCGGCGTCTCGATGGGTGCGTAAAGCTCGCGGCTGGGAGCGTGAGCTCGACGCGCAGGCCGCCTTCCGGGAGGGCGTGGAGCTCGAGTGCGCCCGCGTGCGCTTCGGCGACGGCGGCGACGATCGAGAGCCCCAGCCCGTGACCGTTCTGCGAGCCGACGCGCTCTTGGCCAAGACGCCTGAACGGCTGAGCGAGCTGTGCCACGGCCGCATCATCGAGGACGTCGCCGGCGCTGTCGATGACCAGTCGTGCGTTTGCGCCGTCGCGGGCAAGGCTGATCCTGATGGATCCGTGCGGCTGGTTGTAGCGGATGGCGTTCTCGATCACGTTTCCAACCATGCGCACGAGCAGGGTTTCGCTCCCGAGGACGTGAACGGGGTCAAGCGCCGTATGTACGGCGATCTGGGCTGCCGCGATCTCGCCGGCACGGGACGCGAGCGCGGTGGCGATGAGCTCATCAAGCACGACGAGGCTCTGGTCCCCCAGTTCATGATGCTCCGCGCGCGCCAGCACGAGGAAGCTTTCCAGCAGCCGGTCGGCGTGATCAAGGTCCAGTCGGAGATCCGCGTCCAGCTCGCGTGTTCGCGCGGGCGCACCGTCCGGTTTGGCGATGGCGACGTCGAGCGTCGTGCGCATCATCGCCAGCGGGGTGCGCAGCTCATGTGAGGCGTTGGCGACGAACCGCCGCTGAGCGTCGAACGCCGCCTCGAGGCGTTCCAGCAGCGCGTCGATCGTCTCGGCAAGCTCTCGCAGTTCGTCGCGTGGCCCGCCCATCTCAAGCCGCTCGTGCAGATTGGTCTCCGAGATCTGTCGGGTGGCGGTGGTGATCGTACGCAGCGGTCTAAGCACTCGGCCGGCGACAACCCACCCGAGCAGCGTGGAGGCGATCGCCATGATCGCCAACGCCACCCCGGACTCGATCTCCAACTGATGCAGATCCGAGATCTGCTGTTGAGAGCGAATGAAGCGCGAGGCGGCCCTGGCCTCGGGCGGAATCGGCTCTCCGAATCTGTGGCTCAGGAAAGTCGACAGCAGAGCATGATTGCTGGTTGCGTTGGCGACCAACGCGTAGGTGATTGCGAGCAGCGCCGCGCCGCTGCCCAGAAACAGGCCCCCGTACAGCAACGTCAACCGCCAACGGACCGTCGTCTGCGGGCGACGCAGGCGAGACGCAAGCCCCCCACGCTTGCGCGTCACGGTCATGTCTCCCACACGCGCGGCTCGCTGGACGGTCGCGGCATTTGCGTCAAGCGGTCGAGAATGCCCGAAGGCAGGTTACTGCGAGATAACACGGTAACTCCGACGTAACCAGCAGCCCTGTATCAGGCGCTCCCAGACCGTCGACAGCTCCAGCGAGGTCTAGCACGTGAAACGACAATGCCTGCCGATCGCGCTCGCCGCGCTTAGCGCCGCGCTCATGCTGGCCGCTTGCGGAGGCTCAAGCAAGCCCTCCACCAGCACGAGCCCGAGCAGCACCAGCAAGGGAAGTCCTTCGAGCTACGCTAGATCTCAGCTCGCCGCCGCGGCTTGCATACGCAAGCACGGCGTGCCGGACTTCCCCGATCCGACCTTCGGCGCAGGCGGCGCCCAGGTCAACCTCCACCTGCCCGCGGCTATGGGGAGCTCACCGGCGTTCGCGCTGGCCCAGACGGACTGCGCGAAGTTGGGGTTGGAGCTCTCCGGCTATGCGGGAGATTCCGTGACGCCGACCGCCGGCGAGATGGGGCAATGGGTGGCCGTGGCCAGATGCATGCGCACGCATGGGGTGCCCAACTTCCCCGATCCAACGACGAGGCTGCCCCCGAACCCCGCCACCTACCCCGCTAGGTACAGCGCGGCATTCGACATGAACGGCATCGACTGGGCGATCCCAAAGTCGATCAATCTCCAGGCGCCCGCGGTCAAGCAGGCCGCGACTGCCTGCGGCGCGAACGCGACCGCGCTGCTCGCTCCCTGACGCTGCGCGAGCGACGACGGACCACGGGACAGAGCTGCCGGTCGCACCGGACATGGAGAGCGACGATCCACAGGGCCAACCGGCCGTAGGCACTCCAGAGGGCGACACCCACCCTGAATCGCCCCACCCGTGGCTTACTCGACCCCGGAGTCCGGCTGGCTGATGCTCCCGCGAGGACCGGAAGCGTCCACTCGATGCGCCGTGCAGCCGTCCACCGCGCTGGTACCGAATCAGAGGCCTCGGGCGGGGTCAAGCATTCCGCCCTGCTCATCGCCAGATGCGCCTCTCTCGATTCTGTCCGCACGAGGTTGGTCGTGAGACGCTCACGGCGCGCGGCAGGAACCGGCGACTCCATTGCTCGACGATGTCACGGACGCGGCGCGCGGCCCCTGCTCCGGTGGGGGCAGGACTGTTGACAAGACTTCTTGTGACAAGTAGTCTTGTGAGAACGCGCAATCAAAGGAGCAGTCCGTGCACCAGCACCCCGCACTCGCTGAAGCGCTGATCCGAGATCGTGTTGCAGAGCTTCGGCAAAACGACCAGCAAAGTCGTCGTCGCCGACCCGAACATCGCCGTCATCGCGTCACCGAGGTCGCCCGGCGCGGGACTGGCTGGCTGCTCATCGAGTGCGGCCTTCGGCTCGCGATGCCTCGCGGCGCCATCCATCGTCCCGTAGCGCGGGATGATCGGTGATGCTCACGCGTCGGGGTCGATCCGCATGACAAAGCCTCAGCGATCCCCTCAGAAGACCGAGGCCAAGCGTCCTGACCGAACGTCGGCAAGGTCAAAGAGCGACATCGCCACCGGTGCTGGCGATCAGGCGACCACCTCGCGCCCGCGCCGGCCGGTGGTCACTGATCCCAGAGCGATGCGAGCGCTCGCGCATCCGCTGCGCGTTGCGCTCCTGGAAACGATGCGCCGTGACGGGGACATCACCGCGACTCGAGCGGCGGAGTTGCTCGGCGAGAGCCCCGGGAACATGTCCTGGCACCTCCAGACCCTTGCCAAATATGGCTTTGTGGAGGAAAGCGGCGAAGGTCGTGGGCGCAGCCGTCCCTGGAGATTGGCAAGCCATTCCCGCAGCTTTGACACCGGGATGACCGATCCTGAGACAGCCGCCGCCGGCGAGGCGCTCGAGCGCACCTACGTTGAACGTGCCTACGAGCGGATGCGGGAATGGTGGTCGCGCCGCCAGACCTATCCGCTGAAGTGGCGGCGCGCGGCGTTCATGACCGACAGCGTCAGATACCTCACGGCCGAAGAGCTCGCCGCGATCATGGACGAAATAGTCGCAATCTACGACCGCTACGGAGACCGCGAGGACGCGGATAAGCGCCCCGCCGGAGCGCTCCCCGTGCACCTCTCCGCACACGGGCACCCTCTCCCGCCCACCCCTTCAGGCAACTAACGCCGGTCCTCGCGGGCGTCCGATGAGCGTTCCGCATCTGCGACGCCGGTCCCGGCTCGAGGACGAAGGTCCCAAGGCGTCAAGAACGTCCGGTTGTCGATGGCTCTGCGAGACGGAGGGCCCGAGCGCCTGACGCTTGCTTTTCGCGCATCTCGATCATCTTGCGATCACTCCATTAATGATATATCATTGAACGTAGTAGTCATCAGAGCTTCCGCCTGCGCCCCGGGAGCGGGCGCAGCCGAGGACTTGCGAGCTACGTGTGACGATTTCCTTCGTGGTGGTGCACAGCTGATGCCAGGCCGCAGATCGCGACTGCCGGAGCGAAGCGTGCTGGTGTTGACCAGCCTGGCTGGTGGAGACAAGCACGGGTACGCGTTGATCAAGGACATCGAGGCGTTCTCCGGGGTCACGCTTGGGCCGGGGACTCTGTACGGGGCGCTCGCGCGGCTCGAGCGCGACGGTTTGGTCAAGGCGCAGCCGGCGGTCGACCGTCGCCTCCCGTACAGGATTACCGCAGAGGGACGCAGGCGCCTGCATGAGCACCTATCAGAGTCTGCTCGGATCGCCGCGTTCGGTCTGGACCGGATCGCGATGGGACGCACATGAGCAACAGGTTTCTGCGCGCCGTCCTCGCGGTGTATCCGCGAGGGTTCAGACGGCGCTACGGCCCGGAGGTGCAAGGCCTCGTCAACGACCTGGAAGCTGCGGGCGACCGCTCTCGGTTGCGCCTGGTGAGCGGGCTCCTGGTGAGCGCGGTAGCGGAGCGGCTTCGGACGGTGCGGCTGGACGCTCGGCTGACGATCCCGACTCTCGTTGCTGTGGCTGCCCTGGGCACGATCGTGGGCGCGGCCGGACCCGCGGCT
>DASYFZ010000063.1:0-2987 GCA_036000295.1 Solirubrobacteraceae bacterium | reverse complement strand
CTGGGCGAGCGGCGAGACGCGCAACGATGGGCCGTCGAAGCGAGCTGGCTGGCAGCCCAGCAACACCTCCACGACACGATCTACGGCGCGATCGCGTACACCGCCGGAGCGCTCGCGCACAACCAACGCGGTGACCAGACCGAGGCCGCACGCCAGCTCGAGAACGTCCGGCGGCTCCGCCCATTGCTCCGTGTGGGCCCATGGCTCAACGCCGACCTCGCGCTGCGCTGCGCCGATATCAGCCTCGACCTCGGCGACGTCGCCGGAGCCCTCGACCACGCGCAAGTCGCCGACGACGCACTACAGGGATACCCCGACGCCGGAACGCTCCCGGCCCGGTTGCAACGTCTCCAAGCGCGGATCAAGCGAGGACACGACTACGGACTCACGCCGGCCGAGCTCCGCCTCGTCCCCTTCCTGGCGACGCACCTCTCGCTCCAGGACATCGCCGATCGTCTTCACCTCGCCCGCCCGACGGTCAAGACACACGTCGCGTCGATCTACGTCAAGCTCGGCGTCACATGCCGATCCAACGCCGTTGAGATCATCGAACACGCCGGCCTCGAATCGACAGAAGCCAACGTCACGATCCCAGGTCCACAGCTCGACTCGCTTCGCGACGTCGAACCGTCGTTGGCTGACCGGGCGACGGTATCGAGCGTCTGGGCCGATGCCACGCCCGCACGGGCTCTAGCGTGAACGGCTAACCACCGATCCCATGGGAGGGGGCCGTTAGCTCAATCTCGAGCCGACGGGGCCTGCTCTCGCGACGACCACCCCGCACGCTGCCGGGCCGGAAGCGCTGATCGCCACCAGCTGCACGACGACATCGATTCCCGCGATCGCTTATCTGTGCTGGCCCTCGATGTCAAGGGCTGTGATGTGTGTGCTTGTGGTGGTGTGGGGTGTGTGTGGGGGTGTCGCCCGTCGGTCATGGATGACCGATGGAAGGTGGCTGGATGGGGGTTTGTGTTGGCTCCGTGGACGCCCTTGCTTATCTGGGCCCGCGGCCGCGAGCGTTGGCGGCCGGTGACTTGATGGTTGATCGGTCGTTCCGGTGGAGCGACTGCGGCCGCTCTGTCTTTCGTGGGCCGCCACGCGGGGCGTGGGTACCTCGATCGCTGCTGGAGCTGGCCGCACGGGTTGAGCGCATCGGTGATGGGTGGGCTTGATCGCAGCGGTGGTCGGGAGGGTCGAGCGCTGCGGGGCCGAGCGCCCTGAGGATGTGGTAGGAGCGCCGCGCGAGTTTGCGCGCGATCGTGAGTGTCGCGCGGGTGTGCGAGAGCCCGCGGGCCTTGAGCGCGTGATAGTCGTGGTAGTCGGGGCTGCCGCGATGGCTGGCCGATTGGGCGGCCTCGAACAGCGCCCAGCGCAACGGCGCGGAGCCTTGGCGGGTGAGTTTGCCGAGCTGGGCGTGGCGGTCTGAGCGGTGCACGCCGATATCGATGCCGGCCATCCGGACCGCTTGGCGCGAAGCGTGCAGTCGCGTGACGTCCCCGAGCTCGCACAACGTGACCAGCGAGCAGATCTCGCCCATCCCGTACTGGGTCATCAGCGCCCGGCAGCCGGCCTGGCGGCGCGCGAGCTCTCGCAGATCCCGCTCGAGCTCGGCGAGCTGTGCGTCGAGCAGGTCGATGATCTCAAGCGCGGTCGTGATCCGCTCGCGCGCGTCGACGGACAGCTCGAGACCGGCAAGGAACCGGCGGCCGGCCAGCGTGCGCAACTCATCCGGGGCGCCGGCGACACCGTGGTGATACAAGGTCGCGCGGATCCGCTGGGTCCAGCTGGTGCGCTCGGCGACCAGCGTGTTGCGCAGCCGGGCGCGCGAGCGCCACTGGCGCACGTGCTCGGGCGGCAGCCACGACTCCGGCAACCTGCCCTGCACCAACAACTCCCTAAGCCATCTCGCGTCGGCGCGGTCGGTCTTGGCGCGGCGCTTGCGACCCCGCAGAGCGCTGGTCTCGACCGGCTCGGCCAGGTGCGCGATCGCGCCGCAACGCTCGAGCGCGCGGCTCACGAACAGCCAGCCCGTGCACGCCTCCACGGCAACATGAACAACCCGGCCGGCGAACCCCGCGACCCACTCCTCGACCGCCGCCGGCGTCGACTCGATCTGCCCGCGCGACACCTCGCCGGTCGCGGTATCCAGCGCGTCGACGGTGATCTGCCGCCGGTGCACATCAAACCCAGCCACGATCGCCCCAGGCTCCTCGCCCAGCACAAACGGCGCGCGCAAGACCACGCCGGCGTCACGCCCGCCCAATCCCATACCGTCACTCACGGTCGGTCCTCCTATTCGAATGACCGGCGGCGCGGGCTGCAACCGCGCACGCCTTCAACCCAAGTCGTTCGACACCGAGGACCGACCACCTTCCGGCCGGTCAACCACAACGCCGCAAACCCGGATGCTCATGTCATCTTTCGCGCAGTCCGCGACAGATGTAGGCTCGCCCGACTGATCGAGAGGAGACGCGATGATCGTTGTGGTGGGGCGAGTTGTGACCGATCCCGACAAGCGCGCGGATCTGCTCCGGGTCGGGCAGACGGTCGCGGCGGCTTCGCGCCTCGAGCCGGGCTGCATGAGCTACCGGCTCTACCAGGACAGCGAGAACGAAAACGAGTTCGTCTTCGTCGAGGAGTGGGAGAGCGACGAAGCTTTGCAGGAGCATTTCGCCAACTTGCACGTCGCCGAGTTCCTGCAGGCGATTCAGGCGACGCTCGTGGCCCCGCCCGACGTGAAGTTCCACACCATCGCGAGTTCGATGGGCCTCGCTGATGTGACGGGGGGCTGATCTCGGCTCAGGGCCGGTCGCATCAGGGCTAGCGCCGGCGCAGGTGTGGCTGGAGTGTCTGCTCGCCGTAACTCGTGTCGGCGGGGTTGATGTTGACGCCGGGCTGGACGATCTCGTCGATCCGGTCGAGGATCGCCGGCTCGGGCACGACGTCGGCAGCGGGCAGCTGACTGTTGAGCTGCTCCATCGTGCGTG
>DASYFZ010000022.1:0-1966 GCA_036000295.1 Solirubrobacteraceae bacterium | reverse complement strand
CGGGCTGCTGCGCTACGAAGGAACCCCGCTACCGACGCTGCACTCGCTCGACGACGAATTCATCATCTACGCGAGCACCTTCTCGAAGATCCTGTCTCCCGGTGTCCGACTGGGCTGGGCATGTGCTCCGGCACCCGTGCTGAGCAAGATGAACATCGGCAAGCAATCGTCGGACCTGTGCTCGTCATCGATCTCCCAGTACTTCGTGGGCGCCTACTTCGACTCGGGGCCGTGGCAGGACTACGTGCACTCGCTGATCGAGATCTACCGTCGCCGGCGCGACGTGATGCTCGACTCGCTGGCCGAGCACTTCCCACGCGAGGCCGAATGGACCCACCCGGAGGGGGGCCTGTTCATCTGGGCGACGCTGCCCGACTACATCGACACCACTGACCTGCTGGCGCGCGCACTCGAGGAGCACGTCGCGTTCGTGCCCGGGCGGGCGGCGTTTGTCGACGGCCGCGGCGGCTCGTCGATGCGACTGAACTTCTCGGGCGCCGACGAGGACGAGATCCGCGAGGGCGTCCGGCGGATCGGCGAGGTCGTGCGCGAGCAGGTTGCCCTGTACGGCACGCTGACCGGCGTCTCCCAGCCTCCGCGCCGCGCGGCGGCACGCCCGCCGGCCGAGCGTTCCGCGGCTAAGCAGAGTGGTGAAACCCAGCCGGGGTCGGCGGCAGGCGCACCGGCCGATCCCGAGCTCGCCAAGATCCTGAAGCTCCCCGCACAGCGCTCACGCGCGGGATGAGCCGCGTCGCGGTGCTCAAGGGCGGGCGCTCGCTCGAGCGCCAGGTGTCGCTGAAGTCGGGCGCACGGGTCCAGGACGCGCTCGAGCGCCTCGGGCACGAGGTGATCGCGATCGACGTTGGCGACGACCTCGTCGTGCGCCTGACCGCTGATCCCCCCGATCTGGCGTTTGTCGCACTGCACGGGCGCGACGGCGAGGACGGGACCGTCCAGGAACTGCTCGAGGTCATGGGGATCGCCCACACGGGGTCGGGCGTGTCGGCGTGCATCCGCGCCGCCGACAAGGTTCTGGCCAAGCACGCGATGCGCGACGCAGGGATCCCGACGCCGGACTTCTACGCGTTCAACGAGACGGCCTTCCGAGAGCTTGGCGCCGCCCAGGCGCTGCCGGCGATCGAGGACCGGCTCGAGTTCCCGATTGTGGTCAAGCCCGCGGCCCAGGGATCCGCCCTCGGGATCAAGTTCGCGCGCACGGCGGCCGACGTGCCCGCAGCGCTGGTGTCGGCGTTCAGCTATGACCGCAAGGTGCTCCTCGAACGGTATGTCGCCGGCCGCGATCTGGCGATCTCGATCATCGAGCGGGGCGGGACGCCGCAGGCGCTGCCGATCGTCGAAGCCGTCCCCGAGCAGGAGCACTTCTACGACTTCGAGTCGCGCTACGAGATCGGGCGCACGCGGTTTGTGTGCCCGGCGGAGCTGGACGACGCCCTCGGCGAGCGAGCCAGCTCGATCGCTTTGGATGTCTATCGGCTGTTGGGGTGCTCGGGGTTCGCGCGCGTGGACCTGATGCTCGAGTCGGCCACCGACGAGCTGTTCGTGCTCGAGCTCAACCCGATTCCGGGCCTGACCGAGACGAGCTTGCTGCCGCAGGCCGCCGACGCGGCGGGGATTGGGTTCGATGAGCTGATCGGGCTGATCATGGACGCCGCGGCGCCGGTGCAGGGTCCGGTGTAGGTCGCTTCGCCCGGGCCGAACGTCAACGATCTTCATTGAAGGACGGGACGTGGGCGGGTCTCGGGTCGCGAGAGGGTGCATAACACGACAATCGATCGCCGATGCCCGAGGCATGCCGTGTTAAGCGCGGCGGGCTCTGGCGGTCAGCGCAACACCTGAGGGTTGGAGTCTTTCATCTGCGGGGTTGCTGGCGTTAGAGCGCCCGTCGTCGCGGAGCCGAGCCCGGAGGGCGAGGTGTAGCGGCGATGGGCGCTGTCAGCCTGCCGCG
>DASYFZ010000678.1:0-2407 GCA_036000295.1 Solirubrobacteraceae bacterium | reverse complement strand
GATGTCGCCCGAGCGCTTGAGCGCGTCCTTCTGGAGGGTCTGCAGGGCGGTCTGTCCCTGCTGCTGGATGTGGACCTTGATCCCGTGGTTGTCGAGGAACTTCTGGAGATTCGCGAGGTCGCGATTTGCCTGGCGGGTGAGGCTCGGGACGTCGTTCTGGAAGTGGCTGACCTGGGTCGAGACCGGTTCGGACAAAGCCACGCCGATGCCGACGATCACCGCCACCCATCCCAGATATACGGTCGCGATCGCAAGCCCGCGCGGCACCTTGATCCGCTCGAGCATGCGTACAAGCGGATTGAGGATCAGCGCCACCACCGAAGCGATCACCAAGATCAAGAAGACGGTCCCGGCGGCGCGCGCCAGCGCCCATATTCCGAGGATCCCCAGCGGGAGCAACACGAGCTGGATCCATCTCGGGATCACCACCGGCGGCACTGTCGGGGTGGTGGGCTCCTCGGAGCGCCCGTCGGCGTCCTCCCCACCAGGGCTCTCACCCTCGTGGACGCCCTCGTATTCGCGGGGATCTTCCCCTACGGCGAATTCAGTCGCCTCGGGCTCGGGTGGCCCGTCGTCGGATTGCCCGTTCTCGCGCGTCGGCCGTGCGCCATTCGCGGGTTCCGCCTCGCCACGCGATCGCCTGGGAAGCCTGAGACGCATTCAGGTGGAAGTATGCGCCAGTGGAGGACGTGTCCAAACAAGAGATCAAAATCCTGTTCGTCGGCGACATCGTCGGCGGGATCGGCAAGCGCACCCTGCTGGCGCTGCTCCCTTCGCTGCGGGAGCGCTACGCGCCGGACTTCGTCGTCGTCAATGGTGAGAACGCCGCGGGCGGCATCGGAATCACCCCGAAGATCGCCGACGACCTGTTCGCCGGCGGCGTCGACGCGATCACGCTCGGCAACCACACCTACAGGCATCGAGAGATCTACGCCTATCTCGACAAGGTGGACCCGATCATCCGGCCCGCCAACTTCCTGAGGAGCCAGCCCGGCCACGGGTGGTGCGTCGTCACCAAGGACGGCGTGCGGCTTGGCGTCGTGTCGCTGTCTGGCAACTTGTTCATGAACGCCGGCCGCCCGGCGTTCAGCGAGGCCGACGCGGCCCTGCATGCGCTGCGCGGCAAGGTCGACCACTTGCTCGTCGATATGCACGCGGAGGCGACCAGCGAGAAGGTCGGGATGGGATGGCACCTCGACGGGCGGGTGACGGCGGTGGTCGGAACGCACACCCACATCCCGACGGCCGACGCGCGCGTGCTGCCGGGCGGAACCGCCTACATCACCGACGTCGGCATGACGGGGCCCCGAGGCGGCGTAATCGGGGTCAAGCGCGAGCAGGCACTCGAGTCGATGATCACGAAGATGCCGGTCCGGTTCGAGACCTCCGCCGATGACCCGTGGCTCAACGGGGTCGTGATCACAGCGAGCGAGCCGATGCGGGCTCGGGCGATAGAGCAGGTGCTGGAACCGGCGCCGGGGATTGTGTAGCCAGCTCCAACGCGCCGATCCGCTCGGGAGAGAAGCCGAGCACGGCCACCATCACCAGCGGGAAGAACCACACGATGTAGAGGTAGAACCAGTGGGTCACGCCGAGCTGCAGCGCGATCAGCACGGCCGCGCCGAGCGCTGCGACAGTCACGACGTCCCGACGGCGAGGTACGAAAGCGACGATCAGGGCCAGCCCCGCGGCCGCCCCCTGCACGAGGTGCTGCTCGACTGAAAGCCCGCCCCACAGGCCCCACACCGAGAACGGCGAGCCTCGCTGCGCCTGATAGCTGATCGTGTCGTGCCAGAACGCGTGCAGGTTGTCCTGGGTCAGCACCGGAAGCATCACGACCACCGATGTCAGGACGAAGGTCAGCACGAACGCCACCAGAGATCGCTTGCGCGGCCACGGTCCGGCGCCGCGCAGCAGCAACGGCGCCAGCGCCAGCGGCGCGAACTTCGTGAACGTCGCGAGCGCGCCGGCGATCGCCCGGCCGGGGGCCGAGCGGATTGCGAGCAGGGCGAGCACGACGAGCAGCGCGACCAGCGAGTCGTTGCTGTTCGAGCTCAGCACGTACAGCGAGAACGGGTATGCGGCCCAGGCGTATGCGAGCGCGACCCCGAGCGTCGGTCCGCGTATTCGCCGGCCGAGGAAATACAGGGCCAGCAGGGTCAGAAGATCGAACGCGATCGCCGCAGCGTGCGCCGCCGGCAGGTCGTCCCACTTGCCGCTCCAGCCGAAGATCGCGCGCGCCGGGACGTAGACGTAGTAGTTGACAGGCCCGTACGTGTCGCCGTTGGCGTTGTCCGACGGCCAGCCGCCATACAGATGCTGGCCGTGCACGAGCTTGGTGGCCCCGATCACCCCCGCATAGCCGACGTCGATGACGTTTGAGTCGGTGACGTTCAGTCCGATGCGA
>DASYFZ010000655.1:0-4878 GCA_036000295.1 Solirubrobacteraceae bacterium | reverse complement strand
ACGCGCCGCCTGATCGGCGTGACGGCCCAGGGAATGACCGCCTGCCCGTGCGCCCAGGAGCTCGTCGCGGCGTCCGCTCGCGAGCGACTTGAGGAGCAGGGCTTCGACTCAGAGACGATCGACCGCATCTTCGACGCGGTGCCAGTCGCGACCCACAACCAGCGCGGCCTCGGCACGCTCTACATCGGCTGCACCGAGTTGTGCGAGGACGAGATCGACGCGACCACGCTGCTGGGAATCGTCGAGCAATCGATGTCGTCTGAGATCTACGAGCTGATGAAGCGCTCCGACGAAGCGCGAGTGGTCGAGAAGGCCCACCGGCGCCCCAGGTTCGTGGAGGACTGCGTGCGCGAGATGGTGCGCGGCGTGATCGATGCCTACCCGGAGATCGCCGATCCGGCGTTCGTGTCGGCCCGCCAGGTCAACCTCGAGACGATCCATCAGCACAACGTCGTCGCCGAGCGGTTCGGCACCTTCGGCGAGATCCGCCAAGAGCTCGACAGCGGAGTGCCGTCGCCGGTGCACACGAGCCGGCGCGCGTGGCTCGACGCGGTGCCGTAGCCGCCCAGACCACCGCGATGCGCGCCGCCGTCCTCGAGCAGCAGGGCCAGCCGCTGAAGGTAACGACGCTCCCCGATCCCGTCCCGGGACCCGGGCAGCTGCTGCTCGAGGTGCAGGCTTGCGGGGTCTGCCGGACGGACTTGCATCTGCGCGACACCGAGATCGAGGCCGGCAAGCTACCGGTCGTCCTCGGACACCAGATCGTCGGCACGACCAAGGACGGCCGCCGCGTCGGCGTGCCGTGGCTCGGGTACACCGACGGCGAGTGCCGCTACTGCCGCTCAGACCGCGAGAACCTGTGCGTGAACGCGCGCTTCACCGGCAGTGACATCGACGGCGGCTACGCGGAGCTGACGGTTGCCGACGAGCGCTTCTGCCTGCCGCTTCCCGACGAGCTCTCCGCCGAGCAGGCGGCACCACTGCTGTGCGGCGGTCTGATCGGCTACCGCGCGCTGCGCTTCACCGGCGACGCCGCCACACTCGGCTTGTTCGGCTTCGGCTCGGCCGCCCACATGATCTGCCAGGTGGCCGTCCACCAGGGCCGCGAGGTCTACGCGTTCACGCGACCTGGCGACGAGCGCACGCAGGAGTTCGCAACGAGCCTCGGGGCCTCGTGGGCCGGAGGCACCGACGAGACGCCTCCGGTGCAGCTCGACGCGGCGATCATCTTCGCCCCGGCGGGCGAACTCGTGCCGGGAGCGTTGAAGCTGCTCGCGCCGGGCGGCACCGTCGTCTGCGCCGGAATTCATATGAGCGACATCCCGTCGTTCCCCTATGAGGACCTGTGGCACGAGCGCACGATCCGCTCGGTTGCGAACCTCACGCGCCTTGACGGCGAGGAGTTCATCGCGCTCGCACCCCAGGTCCCGGTCAGGACCACGATCACCAGGTATCCGCTCGAACAGGCCGAGACGGCGCTCGCAGATCTGCGCGCGGGCCGGTTCGAAGGCACCGCGGTGATCATCCCGTAGCGAACAGCGCCGCCCTCGCAGGCAGCCGCGAGCCCCGCGCCCGCTAGGGTTGTTCGACATGCCCCTGATTCCGATGGTGATCGAGCGGACCGCGCGCGGCGAGCGCGAGTTCGACATCTACAGCCGCCTGCTCAACGAGCGAATCGTCTTCCTCGGCACACCGATCGACGACACGGTGGCGAACCTGATCGTCGCCCAGTTGCTGCACCTCGAATCGCAGGACCCCGACAAAGACATCTCGATCTACATCAACTGCCCCGGTGGATCGATCTATTCCGGGTTGGCGATCTACGACACGATGCAGTTCATCAAGCCCGACATCCAGACGATCTGCGTCGGCATCGCGATGTCGATGGGCTCGCTGCTGCTGATGGGCGGCGCCAAAGGCAAGCGCTTCTCGCTACCCAACAGCCGGATCCTGATCCACCAGCCCTCGGCCGGCTTTGAGGGACAGTCCACCGACATCGAGATCCACGCGCGCGAGATCCTGAACATCCGCCAGCGGATCGACGAGATCTACGCGCAGCACACCGGGCAGCCGATCGAGCAGGTCCACTCCGACATGGAGCGCGACCGGTTCTTCAAGCCCGATGAGGCGGTCGAGTACGGCTTGATCGACCGCGTCATCTACGAGCACTGACACATACGAGGAGGAAGTCCGATGGCCATGGCAGAACGGACCGCTAACTGCGCGTGGGACGGAGACCTCCCGCACGGCTCAGGCAACGTCACCGGCGCGAGCGGCGCGCTCGGCGAGCTGCCGGTCACGTGGGCGTCGCGGACCGAGCGCTCCGACGGCAAGACCAGCCCCGAAGAGCTCATCGCCGCCGCGCACGCGTCCTGCTACTCGATGGCGCTCTCGCACGGCCTCGGCGAGGCCGGCACGCCGCCCGAGCATCTCGACGTGTCGGCCAAGGTGACGCTCGACCTGGTCAACGGCGCACCCACCGTGACCAGGTCGGAGCTGACTGTGACCGGGCGCGTACCGGGCGTCGACCAGGCTGCATTCGAACAGGCCGCTTTCGACGCGGGTCGCAACTGCCCGGTCTCGCGCGCGCTCGCGGGCCTCGAGATCACCGTCGAAGCGAACCTCGCCTAGGCTCGCGCAGCGCGGGCTAGCGCCCGCTCGGTCACCAAGCCGTCGCCCGGCGGCAGGGAGTTGGTCCGCGCCACATGTGCGTAGACGGCCGCGCTTCGCTTGGGCAGCCGGCGCTGGGTCGCGAAGTCCACGAAGTACAGACCGAACCGGCGCGAATACCCACGGGCCCACTCGAAGTTGTCCATCAGCGACCAGTGGAAGTACCCGCTCAGGTTCACGCCATCTTGGATCGCACGCCATGACGCGTCCAGGTGCCCGTGGAGGTAGTCGACGCGCTCGAAATCGTTCACCTCCCCCTCGGGCGTGACGTAGTCGTCGCAGCCGCAGCCGTTCTCGGTGATGTAGAGCGGCAGGCCCGGCGCCTCGAGGTCGAGCGCGCGGAGCGTGTCGTACAAGCCGTCCGGCTCGACGAGCCACCCCATCACCGTCCGCGGGATCTCCGGCGGGAGGTAGCTGACCACGCCCGGGTGACCGGCCAGCGCGCTCTCGCCCTGACGCAGATCGTCCCAATCTCCCAGCCGAACGTAGTGCGGCGAGTAGTAGTTGAGGCCCAGGAAATCGACCGGGGCGCAGATCGCGCGCATGTCGCCGGGCTCGATCAACGCCTCCGGTGGCAGCAGCTCGGCTCGGGCCGTCTCCGGATAGGTCCCGTGCAGGACCGGCTCGAGGAAGATCCGGTTGACCTCCGCATCGACGACCGCGGCCGCCTCGATCGCGTCGTCGCCCGCGGCGCGGATCGGATGCAGGTCCAGCGCGATGCCGACCGGCGCATCGGCCGGCAGCACGCTGCGCATCGCCTCGAGTGCCAGACCGTGGCCGAGCAGCAGGTGATGGGTGGCTGCGGCCGCGAGCGCGAGGTCCGCCTTGCCCGGTGCGTGCGTGCCCACCCGATACCCCTGGTGAGCCGCCTGCAGCGGCTCGTTGACCGTGATCCACATAGCCACCTGGTCACCGAGCTCCTGCGCGAGCAGCTGCGCGTACTCCGCGAAGCGCTGCGCCGTCTCACGGCTGACCCAGCCGCCCTGATCCTCGAGCGCCTGCGGGAGCTCCCAGTGATAGACGGTTGCGACGGGCGCGATCCCTCGATCGCGTAGGCGTTCGATCAGCGAGCGGTAGTAGTCGAGCCCGTGCTGATTGACCTCGCCGCGCCCCGTCGGCTGAACCCGGGGCCAGGCGATCGAGAAGCGATACGCGCCCACTCCGAGCTCGGTCAGCAGTCCGAGATCCTCCTCGGACCGGTGGTAAGAGTCACAGGCGATATCGCCGGTGTCGCCGCCCCGAACCTTGCCCGGGGTGTGGCTGAACGTGTCCCAGATCGAGCGACCCCGTCCGTCCTCGTCGACCGCCCCCTCGATCTGGTAGGCCGACGTCGAGGCACCCCACAGAAAGCTGGGCGGAAATCGTCGGCCCCGCGCGCCATCGCGTGACGTCCCGTTCATGTCTTCTCCCTTGGTGAATTCGAAAGTTCGTAAAGCACGAGCCGCGCCCGCTTCCCGCTGGAGGAGGCCACGGGAAGCGGGCGCCAAGCGGCGGCTAGCTCGAGGGCCGCAGCCGCAAGATCACGACCTCGTTGGTCGGCGCGTTCGGGCTACCCGACTCGTACGGGTTGCTCTCGGACGGCCATCCGGTGAACTTGCTCGTGTTGTACTCGTCGAACACCACGCCGTAGACGGTCGGGATGATCGGCATGTTCTGCGCCACGTACTGCTCGATCGGAGCAACGTCGGCCTGCTGCTCCGAGACGCTGTTCGCCTGAGCCAGCTTGTTCAGCTGTGCGTCGACGTTCGGGTCCTTCAACCGCTCGAAGTTGCCCGCCGCGTTGTTGGTGGCCAGGGCGCTGTTGAGCCAGCTGTTGTACAGCTGGTAGGGCGACACGCTGGTCTGCGACCAATGCGACGTGAGCTGGAAGTTCCCGCTCGCGATGTCCGAAGACCAGGCGGTCACCGACTGACCGACGAAGCGAGCGTCGATGCCCGCCTTTCGCAGCCAGCCCGCGATCATCTGGTCGCCTGTGGCGTAGTCGCTGAACGACGAGGGGTTGGTGATGTCGATCGTCAGCTTCTGGCCAGACTTGGTGCGAAACAGCCCGTCAGACCCCATCACGTAGCCGGCCTGTTGAAGCACCTGCTTGGCGCCGGCGACGTCCGAGTGCGGATTGAGCGTCATGTTTGCCACCGACGGGTGCAGGAACTGCTGGAAGATCGGCAGCGTCAGTCCGCTCGCATTGGATACCGGCGGCTCGATCCC
>DASYFZ010000541.1:0-2593 GCA_036000295.1 Solirubrobacteraceae bacterium | reverse complement strand
CGCCGAGCTGATCCTCGACCACGAAGCGGATTGGGATCCCGCGGATCTCACCAGGGCGCGTGAGAACCGCAGCCCGCCTGGGCCTGAGGACCTCATACAATCGGCCCCAAGGGCGCGTAGCTCAGTGGGAGAGCGCTCGCTTCACACGCGAGAGGTCGCTGGTTCGAGCCCAGCCGTGCCCATCAAAATACCTGCAAACGTGCAGTTTTGACTGTCGCACAAGATCTCTCGCGCATCACGCGAGAGGTCGCTGGTTCGAGCCCAGCCGTGCCCATACTGGAAAGCCCTGGTAACCCCAGGGCTTTTTGTATCGACCAGAGGATGCAGGGGTCATCGGCGGGGGTTGATTCTCGCTTGTGGAACACCCGGCAAGGTTTGCGGTTCGTCAACGTGCTCAACGTGCGGAGCCAGTGTTCGCCACACACGAGTCGAGCGCGGCCGTGGCCATCGAGCGTCCCGCACATCTGTCGGGCGTTGGATCTTGTGCGGCGCCGAATAACGGTCGGCTCAGGCGATTGGCAGCTGCGCTCGTAGAATGGTCCCGGCCCCCGGCTGGCTGTCGATGGTCAAAGTGCCGTTGACGGCTGCGATTCGATCACGCAGCCCCTGAAGCCCCGAACCGGGTCGTAGGTCAGCGCCACCCGCGCCGTCGTCGCCGATTTCGACACCGAGGTATCCGTCGCGCTGGTCAACGTCGACCCAGGCCCGGGTCGCGCAGGCGTACTTCGCCACGTTCGTGAGCGCCTCGGCGACCGTGAAATACGCGGCGGCTTCGATCGGCTTGGCGAGCTGCCCCGAGAGCTCGGTACGAAGCTCCACGGGAACCGGGGCGTGGTCCGCGAGGCTTGACAGCGCGCGCTCCAGGCCGCGGTCACTTAATACTGCGGGATGCAACCCGTGCGCGAGTTCGCGCAGTTCGGCGAGCCCGGCACGGAGCTCGGTGAGAACACCATCGAGCTCCGCCTGCGACTGCTCGGACAGCTCGCCGTGAGACGCCCGGCGCCAAGCCGCGAGTTGGAGCGTGGCGGACACGAACCGCTGCTGGGCGCCGTCATGCAGGTTGCGCTCGATCTCCCGACGGGCTCGGTCGGCGGCGTCGACGATTCGAGCGCGTGAGGCGCGAACCTCGGCGAGCTGCGCCTCGACGACCTCTCGCTCCCGAAGCGCCTGCTCGGCGGCGCGGCGAACCGTGATGTCGAAGATCGCGCCATGGAGCCGCAGGCGGCCGTCACCGCCATCCCGAGCCTGGCCGCGTTCCAGCACCCAGCGCACCTCACCATCCCGCCGCACGATGCGGTACTCCAGGTTGAACGGTCGACGGGCATGAACCGCCTGCGCGACCAATCGCTCAACGTAGTCGCGATCCTCGGGATGGATGACGCTCGCAAACGTCCGCACCGAGTTGTCGACAAAGTCACTGGCGGGATAACCGGTGATCGTCAAGACCTCGTCGCTCATCCAGTACATCGTCCAATCGAGGTCGCACGCGCCGCGATATAGGGCACCGGGAATGTTGTCGACCATCGCCCGCAGCAGCGCGTCGTTGGCGCGCAAGCGCGCTGCCCGCAGTCCCGCCGCGACGCGGGCCACCAGGACCTCAGGCTCGAACGGCACCCGCATCACGTCGTCCGCTCCAGTGTCGAGCGCATCCCGCAGCTCATCGAGTGAGTCCAGCGCGGCCGCGACAACGACGTGGGTCGAGGCCAGTGCTGGGCATCCGCGAACCGCCGGCATGAGTGATTCGGCGCATGCCGCGCCCGCGATCACCACCGGGATCGGGGCAGCGGTCAGTGCGCTCATGGCCCCGGCGACGTCGTCGGCCCGTTCGAGCCGCACCCCGGCGTCCACCAGCACGGTCCAGCAGTCGTCGCGGAGCTCCTCCAAGCCGACCAGCAACACGCGTGCGGCTTTCGCTCCTGTGTCATTAAGCGTTCGGGCCAGGTCCCGGCGCTTGCCGGCACCTCGATGCGACCCGTTGGAGCCCCGCGCCGTGTCCTGACGCTCAGACATGGCCAGCCGAGCCTACAGGCTGGCCCCACCGATGGCTACTCGCGCCAGTCCGTCTCCCAACACAACGGATCCGGGCCGCACGGAGCGGCCCGGATCGCGGGGTTGCTGTTTGAGTGGTGAGCGTCAGGCGGCGGCCGGTGCCGGCTGGGCCAGCGGCTCGGCGGGGTGCTCGAGCTTGGGCATCCAGTGCAGCCAGCTGGGCAGGTACCAGTTCCAATCACCCAGCAGCTTCATGGTGGCCGGGAGCAAGACGCCACGGACGATCGTCGCGTCGATCAGCACGGCGGTCGCGAGCCCAATCCCCATCTCCTTCATATCGAGGATCGGGAGCGTGGCGAAGATCGCGAACACCCCGACCATCACGACGGCGGCGCTGGTGACCGTTCCCGCGGTGGTCTTGATGCCGTGGGCGATCGCGTCCTCGGTGCTCATGCCGCGGTCATATGCCTCCCGGATGCGGCTGAGGATGAACACGTGGTAGTCCATCGACAGCCCGAACAGGATCACGAACATGAACAGCGGCAGCCATGGAGCCACCGAGTGGTTAGAGGTGAAGCCGAGGATGTTGGAACCCCAGCCGAAC